>CAZHBK010000203.1:0-2472 GCA_964530465.1 uncultured Nitrososphaeria archaeon
ATGCATCTAAATCAATTGGAGAAGCACGCTTAGCTGCTTCTTCAAGAGCATAATATAATACCCATACTCCTGTATAATCTCTAGCAGAATTACCATCTAAGTCAACTCCATATTTGGCTTTATATTCTTCATTAACTTTCTTCAATTTAGATATCTTACCAAATAGGTCCCAGTTAAATACCTCTCTACTGAATATATAATATCCATCCTTTCCTACCTGCTCCTTATAGCTTGGTATTATGAATCCTGCATCTTGAGCTAGTATTCCCTTTGGATTGAAGTCTAGCTTCTTGCATGTCTCAACGAATAATATAGCATCTGAAACATAGCATGCGGCTAATACTAAATCTGGATCTGCAGCTTTTAATCTTGAGACCTCACTATCTAGTGATGTTACTGTAGCAGCATGATAGCTTACTCTAACTGCAATATCATATCCTGCTTCACTAAAGAATTTAGTCCATGCCTCAGCTGATGAAGTACCCCATTCTGTATCCTCATGTATGATTGCAATCTTCTTAATACCAGCATTATACTTCTCATTTAACCAGTTAACGAATTCAACATGCTGTTTAGCAAACATACCGTCGTGAGGCGTTGTTCTAAAGAACCATTTATAACCTCTCTGAGTTAACCTAGGTGATGTTGAATCTGGGTTTAACATTGGTACGTGATATCTCTCACAGACTTCACTAACAGTCTTTGTAACTGATGATTGATATGAACCTATCATCGCTAATATTTTCTCTTCGGTTATTAATCTCTCTGCTTCAGCAGCACCAGTCTTAGGATCGCCGGCACTATCACCATATACGAATACTAATTTAGCACCACCAAGATTCTTAATACCACCCTGCTGGTTAATCTGCCATCTAGCAAATTCAAGACCACGCTTCAAATCAGCTCCGGTTTCAGCAAGTCTACCGGATAGAGGTAGTACAACTCCAATCTTAACCTCACTAACTGTTGGACTTGGTGATGGTGCTGCTCCTGGTGTTACTGTTTTTGTTATGTATTTTGTTTTTGTTATTATTTTTGATGGTGCTGATGCTAATCCAGCGTAATATCCACCTACACCACATACAACACCAGCAATAACAGCAGCTGCAGCAATCTTCAAAGCATCCCTACGAGAAACACCCTCACCCTCAGCCATAAAACCACCTTAAGAAAGGTATTTCCAATAACTAACTATAGACTTAGAATTATTTTATTTTTACGTTTATACTTTAAGAAATTAATTTTAGTATGCTGAAAAATATCTTTATAAAAAATATCATTGGACGCACTTAGATAGATTATTAATTTGATGTCTATAATTGTGAGATCAGCCAGAGTGTGTTTTTAAGAAATATTACTTCTTAGATCTTAATGTATATACTGGTAATTTCAGAATATATGCATCGTAAATCTATTTCTAAGTTTATTTAAAGTTTCGAGGTGATTTCCTATTGAGGGAGATCAGAGTTATATCTTATGGTCTTGGTTGGGTGGGTAGAGAGATAGCAAAGTTCATTCTTGAGAAGAAGGGTGTTAGCATTGTTGGTGCTGTAGATATTGCTAAGGATTTAGTTGGCAAGGATGTTGGAGAGGTTTTAGGACTTGGAAAGAAGATAGGCGTTACAGTAACTGATAAACCAGAGGAACTCTTAAAGGAGGTTGAGGCAGATATTGTAGTACATGCCACTACCTCATACCTATATCAGACGTATCCACAGATAAAACTATGTGCTGAAAATGGATTAAACGTATTATCTACATGTGAGGAGCTTTCCTATCCATTCCGTAAATATCCAGAGTTATCTGCTAAGCTAGATAGAATCGCTAGGGAGAAGGGAGTTACGATCTTAGGCAGTGGTATTAACCCCGGATTTCTAATGGATTCACTACCGATATTCCTATCTGCAATATGTAAAGAGGTTAAGAAGGTTAAAGTAGTTAGAATGATGTACTCCGGTAATAGAAGGATTCCATATCAGAAGAAGATTGGAACAGGGTTAACACCTGAGGAATTCAAAGCAAAGATTGAGAGGAAGGAGATTACGGGACATGTAGGCTTATTTGAATCTATATGTCAGATAGCTAGTGCTTTAGGATGGAGACTTGATGAAATTAAAGAATTCCCACCAGAGCCAGTAATTGCTGAGAAAGAGCTTAAGACGACATATACTACTGTTAAGCCAGGTCAGGTAGCTGGATTAATTAGTAGGGCTGTCGGTATCATGGATGGTAAGGAGGTTATAGAGCTCGAGTTTGTATCTCATGCAGGCGTTGAAGAACCATATGATGAAGTCATTATAGAAGGTACTCCAAATGTTCATGAGAGAATCTTTGGTGGAGTACATGGAGATATAGGAACTGTTGCAATGATTGTAAACTTAATACCTAAGGTTATTAAAGCACCACCAGGACTTCTAACAATGAAAGATTTAATAACATTATCTGCAACACCAGTAGATATGAGATTATTTC
>CAZHBK010000204.1:0-453 GCA_964530465.1 uncultured Nitrososphaeria archaeon
AGATAATATATCTAATGCATTAGGTAATAGATAGACCCTAAGTCTAACTATTGGATCATATTTAAGCCTTAAATACTGTATCATTCTGAATATATCTAAGCTACATGATACGAAACCCAATGTTGTAACGCCTAATGATGCAGCATGAGAGTATGCATCTAAAATACATTTAACAATAAATTCCCGATCTAACTCCATCTTAGATCTAACTTCAAATGCTGCATCCTCAAAAAGCAACCCAGTAAGTCTCCCCTCATTATCCCTATGGTAATACTCACTCTTAGGTTGTTTCTCAAGAATATTGAGTAATTCCAATGTTTTAGTATTAACTACAATAGCATGTCCACAAACCCTAATGAATACTGCTGGCTTATCCGGGATTATATCATCGATATCCCATCTAGTAGGATATCTCTTCTCTTCGAATAAATCTTGATCCCAACCTCTCCCCAT
>CAZHBK010000204.1:463-2415 GCA_964530465.1 uncultured Nitrososphaeria archaeon
TCTCCCAATAATCCACTTTAAATCCTTATGAGCTTCATAAAATCTTCTGATTCTATCTCTAAACTCACTTATAGATCTACAGCCCCTCAAGTCAATAGAGTTTAAAGCTAATCCAACACCATCAAGATGCATGTGGCAGTCTACAAAACCAGGCATTACAACTCTGCCATTTAAATCAACTATAGAGCCGTCTAAACTCTTAGCTATCGAAACAGCTTTATCAGAATCACCGACATATAGTATTCTATCATTATACGTTACTAGTGCATCATATGTCTTAAGAGGCTTAAATAAAGAGTAGATCTTACCATTTATATATGCAGTAACGTTATTCATATTCCCACCATTACCTCAAGCTAAAAAGATTGCAGTATATCTAATAGCCTCTAAGTGTAATAATTACTGGAGAAAGTAATGTTCGGAGATAGAAAAATAATCTAATTTTTATTTTTCAGAGATAAATAAATACTTGTAATAATGATCCCGCTAGGGTTACTTTTTGATGCTATAACATGGAGTAATCTACTCGTTCTCATGAGTATAGGTCTTACGTTCACATATATTACTCTGAAAACTCCGAACTTCGCACATGGCGATTTCGTTACAATCGGCGCATATACTGCATTTACACTATTTGATCTAATAGGATTAAATATCTACTTAAGCCTACCACTAGCTTTTGTAATTGCTGGAGTAGTAGCTATCCTAGCATATCTACTAATATTCTATCCGTTATTCAAAAGAAAGGCTGGAGTCGCAGTTATGATGCTAGCATATCTAGCTGCCGAAGCAATTATATGGTGTAGTCTAGCGATATATAGTGGCATTATGACTACCTATAGAGGTAAACCCTATTTAGGCTTTGTAGTTAGAGACATCTATATTAATCTATTAGGGACTAAGGTTCCTGGAGCACTTATTGCATCTTCAATATTAGTAATAGTCACAGTTGTTGGATTACATCTATTATTCACTAAATCGAAGTTTGGGATCGGTTTAAAGGCAGCTATAGAGAATCCAGATTTAGCTAGTGCTGTAGGCATTGATGTTGATAAGGCATACGCTATATCATGGTTCCTAGCGGGTGGATTAACTGGATTAGCTGGCCCAATAGCAGCAACACGCTTTCCTTTCGGTCCTGCAATAGGATGGTATTACATCCTAAGGATATTTGCGGCATGTATGTTAGGTGGAATATCGAGTATTTGGGGAGCTGTTATAGGGGCTTATATTGTAGGGCTTTCTGAAGTAATCGGTATTTATTATCTATCAATGCCTCCAATAAACCTATCATTAGTCTATAGGGTTTTAATACCCTTCGGAATTCTAATAGCAACATTAATGATCATTCCAGAAGGTCTAGTTAGCTTAAACTGGGCTGATATAAGACAGAGAGTATTTAAATATATCAAATTCAGATTTTAAGAGGTGTAGAATATGGTAATCCCTGGAATAGCAGATCCATTAAGATTTACACTCGATTTTCTAGCCTTCTTCGCAATATATCTAATATTCTCGATAAGTACCAACCTAGATTATGGTTTTGCAGGCATTCCAGATCTAGGTAAAGTTATGTTCTTTGCTGGAGGCGCGTTTACAGTAGGCGCCCTAGCAACTAGGATTGGAGCGTATTTAGCTAATATTAGATATAAAGACTTCGTTCATCAAAATACGCTTATAACGTGTAAAGTAAATGAATACCTTACCATGCATCCGCATGATGCAATATTGATATTCGTTGCTACGATTGCTGTAGGAATTATAGTTAGTTTAATATTAGGTTATGTTGCATCATATCCTGCAATTAGACTGAGAGTCGACTACCTGGGTATTACATTACTTGTAGCTGGTGAGATCTTTAGATACATTATTAAATACTATGATCCAATAGTTGGAGGAACCTATGGTGCCGCTGTTCCAGATCCATTCATATGGATATCATCAAATATAGT
>CAZHBK010000205.1:0-2410 GCA_964530465.1 uncultured Nitrososphaeria archaeon
GTTTTAGATATGCCTATATATGAAAATATATTACTTAGGTATTATAGAGAGCCGGAATATAGAGATCATATACTAATAAATTATGATGGGATTAAAGAGTTTAGCTCTAAATTAATTAAAGAATATAACATTGTTGCAAGAGGTGTGAGTACACTTGCCGGACATTTATCAGGTGGTAATCTACAAAAGCTAGCTATTGGTAGAGAGCTGAGTTCTAATCCTGAAATACTCATTGTTATGAACCCAACGAAAGCATTAGATTATGCTAGTAGTATGAAGCTATACGAGATGATGATTAAATATCGTAATAGTAATGGATCGATATTATTAATCTCTGAGGATCTAGAAGAGATATTTAAGCTTAGTGATAGAATTGGCGTTATATCTAATGGAAGAATATATGATTTAGGATATTCTAAAGATCTAGACGTTGATACTGTTGAAAAACATATGGTATCTACTAAATTTAGATGATGATCCCTATTAAATTCTCAATTAAGAGAAGGGAGAAAGAATTTAAATACTCTAATATTATAATACCCGTTTTATCAGTAGTCATATCTCTAACCGTCTCAGAACTGATATTTATTGCGATGGGATTCGATCCAACTATATTTCCAGAGGCAATATATAGTTCCTTAACCGATTATAATACTCTTAGGTACTCTATACCATTAATATTATGTGGTGTTGGGTTAAGCATCGCATATAAGGCTAACGTATGGAATATAGGTGCTGAAGGTCAGATGATATTTGGAGCAATAGCAGCATCAGCACTTGCACTCTATATACTACCTAAAAACCTACCTAATATAGCTTCACTATTAATAATCTACTCAATCAGCTTTTTAGCAGGTGCGTTAATAGCTTTAATTGCAGCAGTACTTAAGGCATTATATAATGTTAACGAAGTACTAACTACTCTAATGCTAAACTATATAGCTATTCAATTAGGAGATTACTTAGTATACGGTCCTTGGAGGGGGAGTAAGGAGTATGGATATCCTAGATCAGATATATTCCCTATGAATACATGGGCTCCACAAATACCTGGTACTGCGATACACTATTCAACACTTATAATAGCTATCGCAGCAGCAATAATCCTAAATCTATTACTCTATAGAAGTAGTTTTGGATTTGAAGTTAGAGTAGTTGGCTCTAATCCCTCGGCAGCTAGACATTATGGAATAAGTATATCTAGAATTATAATACTTACTATGGTTATAAGTGGTGGATTAGCCGGCGTTGCTGGAGCTGGCGAGGTTATAGGCGTATATAGGCAGTTTATTAGAGCTGAAAGAATTTCTGCAGGATTCGGATATACCGCGATTATAGTTGCATGGTTAGCTAATCTAAACCCAATAGCAAATATAATATCTGGATTCTTCTTAGCTATATTAACATCAGCCGGATATACAATTCAGATATATACTGGATTAAGTTATGGGTCAGTAAACATAATTACAGGCTTACTATTAATTACCTTAGTATCATTAAATTTCCTGATTAAGTACAAACCTGTAATTACGATTAAGAGGTGATGGTATGAATTATATTCTCAGCGCTATAATATCTTCGATAATCGCTGGATCATCCCTCTTAATAGCATCATTAGGAGAAGTATTCTCAGAGAGAAGTGGTGTTTTAAACTTAGGTATTGAAGGTATATTTGTGTTAGGTTGTGCAGTTAGCTATACGGTTACTATAGCATATAATAATTTGATCGTTGGATTTATTATTGCAACTCTAGTAGGTTTGTTAATGGGATTAATACATGGAATAGCTTCAGTACTACTTAGAGGTAATCAAGTTATATCAGGGTTGGCATTAACTATATTCTCATATGGATTAGCCAGCTTAATCGGTAGGATATATCTAGGTAGACCATTACCAACATATCTAATCTCAGAGAGATTCTGGATTCTAGTCTTAATAGCTGAGATTATAATAGTTATATTCTCCTGGTATACACTATTTAAGCTTAAAATAGGTGCTATTATAAGAGCTGTTGGTGAAAATCCAAGTGCAGCAGATGCATTAGGAGTAGATGTCATTAAGACTCGTATCTATGCAACAGCTTTAGGTTCTTCACTAGTTGGATTAGCTGGAGCGTGGCATGTATTAGCATACTTACATATGTGGATTGAGGGGACAGGGATGGGGAGAGGTTGGATAGCTCTCGCAATCGTTATAGTAGCTGGATGGAATCCAATTTTAATACCATTTTTCTCATATCTGTTTGGAGGTATAGATGCATTGATATACAGCCTTCAATTACCGCCATATAATATGAATCCATACCTATTAAGTATGATACCTTATGGTCTCACAATAGGGCTTTTATCAATCTTTATGGCCACACCTCTCAAAAAGCTCTTTAAACCTCCGAACGCATTATGTAAGGCAT
>CAZHBK010000206.1:0-2387 GCA_964530465.1 uncultured Nitrososphaeria archaeon
CTGAATTGTGATACTACTTCTGAGAAGCTATTTATTATCACGAGGACTAGGCCCATTATTGCGTAGAGTGCTGGTTGTAGTGGTAGCATTATGCCTTTTAGGAAGGCTACTATTTCCTCTATTCTTCTCCTTACGTCTAAGAGTGTTATTGCTGAATTTGAGATTGTTTCTCCGAGTCTGCTTATTGGTGCTCCAAGCTTTATGGCCTCATTGAATATTGATGTGTGGCTTACTATTATGTCACTTCCAGTCTCTTTTTGGAAGAGCTTCCAGCATAGTGCTTCATCTACATCGACGTCCAGTCTAGCCTTCATTCTCTTTATGACGTTGTTTAATGGGCCGAAGTCTATTTTGACTAGATCGCTCATAACCCTTTTTAGTGATGAGCCGAGTGATGATAGTCCTGCAGCAACTGTTGATATGAATTCTGGGAATCTCTTATCGTAGGCCTTTATTCTTGATAGCCACTTATTTCCCAGCCAGCCTATTGCTGTTGCCATGCCTCCAACCCCTATTATTGTAAATGACGTGAGCATGGTGTTGAGCTTGCCCAAGGCATTGAGCCCTATGGCTGCAAAACTTACGGCTAATAGCATCATTGCGGCCATTCTTGATAGCCTCATTAGTGATGTGAGCTTTTCAGGTTGAGCATCTTGTGATATCACGCTTTCTCTTGGTGATAGCATGTAGAAGACGTATGCCATTATGAATTGGACGGATACGACGCCCATTATCGTGCTTATGATTGTTTGCTGAGATAACCCCCATATCATTGAGGCGAAAACCATAATTGCCATGACGAGAATTGACGATGATAGTATTGCTGAGTGGGCTTCAGATAATCTGTGGAGTGTGACCATTGTCCTATCGAACCTGCTCTTGAACGTCGACATGAAGGCCATGTACTCCCTTGAGAAGAAGGCCTCGGCCTCTTCGCCTATTCTGATAGCTTGAGCGAATCTCAAGATGAAGTCCTTGAGGTATGATATTGATATTTTGCTTGCAGCAAGCTCATAAGCCCTATTCTGATCGAAGCCCAGGTTTATTAAAGCTATTATCTTTTGGAGAATCTTGGTTATATAGCCATAATTTCCCTTGGAAACGGATCTAATGATTTCTAGGCTTGATATCTTGGCCATTGAGCATGCTAATAGATGTAAGAGGAATTTCGGCATTATGTACCATACGGTTTTGCCAAGTCTAAGGTTCTTAAGGGCGTTGTAATTGAATGCTGGCTTCATGTCCCTCATGGTCTACACCTCCTTTAACAGCTTGTCTATCGCCCTTAGCGATGACTTGCCATATGCTATGTTGGCGAGTATTGGCGATGCATAGATCTTGGATATGACTCGATATACATCCCAGTAATCGAAGATTCCTTCTTCAACCATTCTTTGAAGTATGTAGGTCCTTATTTCAAGCTCATCGTATATCTTTCTTGCTTCTCTTGCTGAGAGGCCCTTCATTGGGGCTATCTTGTATTCGAGCAGGTAGCTATTGCCTACACCTCTAAACGAATGCGTGTCGGTTGCTGGATCCCATGAGAATATCTCGATGAAGTTGTAGGTCTTCTCTACTGGGTCTATCCCTATGATTTCGCATATTGATGTGACTCTTCTTTCTCTTTGACCTGTTCTTGGGCTATCCACGGCATTTTGAAAGACCACAGCATTGAGGTTGTCGATGTAGGCTGGTGGTATGTTTATTGGGTCTCCGGTCAATCTCTGAATGAGCTTTTGCATGTTTGCTGCATGGAATGTCGCCATTACCGGGTGGCCTGTCTGCATTGCTTGAAATGCAACATTTCCCTCTCGACCTCTTATCTCGCCGACGATTATGTAGTTTGGCCTTTGCCTTAATGCTGCCTTTAGGAGGTCGAAGAGCTCGACTGATGATGACTCGCTTTCACCTCTTCGTGTAACTTCGCTAACCCAATTTGGGTGTGGAACAACTACTTCAGGCGTATCCTCAATTGTTATTATTTTGGCCGTCGGCTTAATGAAGACTGTTATTGCATTAAGAGTTGTCGTTTTACCTGAGGCTGTTTCGCCACATACAAATATGCTCATTCCAGCTTCAAGGAGCATCCAAAGGTAGGCTGCCATCTGAGCTGTCATGGTTCCATATTTTATGAGTTGAGTTATGCTGAGTGGTGTTGAGGAGAACTTTCTTATGGTGAAGTTGCTGCCTCTCCTGCTGACATCGTTTCCATAGACAACGTTGATTCTCGATCCATCTGGTAGTGATGCATCGACTATGGGCCTTCTAGGGCTTACGGGCCTCCCTATTCTCTCACATAATCTTATGATGAAGGAGTCGAGCTCCTCTTGAGTCTTGAATTCTATTGATGATCTCATCGACTTGAATACCTTGTGCTCAACGAATAT
>CAZHBK010000207.1:0-2382 GCA_964530465.1 uncultured Nitrososphaeria archaeon
ATCAACAAGGGGGAGTATGTAATTATCGAAGATCATGAGAAAGACTTGTCATTAATTCTGCAAGTTATTGATATAGATTATATCGATCCTCCTGGAATGCTAGATGAAATTATAAGAGAAGGTTTACTTAAATCCTCTAAGAACTACATAAGTGAAGATATATATGAGGTAGGGAGATCTAGTAGGTTTTTAAGAGATACGAAGGTTGTAAAGGCTGTAATTAGAGGGGCTTTAGTATCGGGTAAATTTACTACAACTATCCCGGATTTACCTTCTCGGGTCTCTTCATCAACTAAGAAAGTTTCAATTACCGAAGTTCTCAAGCTGATTAAAGATAGTATAATGTATCCTATCAGGATAGGAAGAGACTATAAAGGAGAGGAGGTAATCTTGGATGCTAAAGACCTAGATGGCAAACTAACGTTGATAACGGGAATGAAGGGATTTGGAAAATCACATCTGGCAAAATTACTTGTCTTAAATTTAGTGAGATATGGTGCACCCGTAATCGTATTAGATTTAAATGGTGAATATATTGGCTTGAGTAAGTATGAGAATATCGAGGTTTTAAAACCTGGAGTCAATTTATACTTTAATTTAAAATATTTAGGTAAAGAAACTATGTTGAGAATTCTGACTAATATTCTAGATCTGCCTGGAGTATCTGCTAGCATATTTGATGAGTTATGGTCTATAATGGAAAGAACAAATCGGGAAATTACAATTCAGTCATTAATGACGGTTATTAATAATTTTGTAAAGAATCTGATGATTCGCGATGCTCTACTATCTAGGCTGATGATATTATCCTCTACTCGATTTATAACGTCAGAAGATAAATCTGTTAGATTGGAGGAGGTATTTAATCGTAATAAAGGTATTATAATAGTATTGAGAGGGTTAAGTTCTATTGAGAGAAAGATTCTCGTTGAAATTATATTAAGTAAGTTATCTGAGCTCTTAGAGAGGGAATTAATAAAACCTTTATTTTTAGTTGCTGAGGAAGCTCATCTATATGTGCGCGAGACATATTGGGAGGATGTGATTACTAGAATGAGGCATTATGGATTATTCATTATATTAATAACTAATCAGCCAGATTCATTAGATCATCAAGTATATAGACAACTTGATAATATATTTATCTTCAGGTTTCAGAATGATCATGACCTTGATCATTTATCAAAAGTATCTAATATAGATTCAGATACCATTAAGTCCATTGCAAGAGATCTACCTAGAGGTAGAGTATTAGTTATTGGAGGCATTGTTGAAAATATGCCAATTGTGGTTGATGTAGCTGAGCTACCTGTACCATCATATGGAGAAACTAAATATGTATTTGAATTTAATAAAAATCCTATAAAAGATTAAGCATAAAGCTAATACTCAATCTCTTATTAGTTTGATCTAATTCAATGTTAGCAATATGGAGTGATTTCTAATCGATGCTTTCCTTTATGTGATATAGTCTTTGAAGTATAGTTATTATATTCATTGCTAACAATATGATTAAGAAGTATTCAAAGGATATCTTTAATATTAACCATAATGCGAGAGCAGCTAAAATTGATAAGACTCGATCACCTCTCTCCATAATACCTATAGCCTCAAGTGAAATATGTAAAGCTTCGCCTTTAGCACGTATATAGCTTATTAACAATGATGTAGATATGTATAATGTTATAATTACTTCTGAAAAATCCATACTACATATATACCTATTAAATAATCCTAACGAGAATGCTATTTCTCCAATTCTATCACTGACCGAATCATATACTGCTCCCCAATTACTAGTCTGATCTAGAAATCTTGCGAGTGCGCCATCAAATGCATCCATCAGGCAACCAAAGGAATATAGCATAATACTACATATTATATCATACTCACTAGTAGCTGTAAAGAGTATAATTCCTGCTATTATGGAGAGTATCAAACCTAAAGTAGTCACCATCCATGGTTTAATACCTAATTTAGCAAGTGCTTTAACTATTAAATTAATTGCCTTCTCAGTACGCTTCCTAAGTTTAGTAAGCATTCCCTATATTAAATAGCTTTCAATGTATATTTAATTCTCTTAGTTGTATATTCAATATATCCATTATTGCCGCTTATTCTTTATTATTTGGCCTCTATTTCATTTGCCTAGCATCGCTTAATATCTCTAAAGACCAGAATGGATTAAATAACTAGTTACTAAGATGTGATATATCTATGATATATTTTTCATATATAAACAATTGCTAAGGAATATCCATGCTGTGTCGTGTTATAAATTATAACTTTTTTAATATGTAAACCTTCTTTTAACTGTATGGTGTTAAAATATGCTTAAGGAAAAAGTATGTTCTGATGATGGATGCAATCAACGAGCTGTAA
>CAZHBK010000208.1:0-2373 GCA_964530465.1 uncultured Nitrososphaeria archaeon
ACATTATATAGGATTACTATGACTATTATTATTTATTATGAGGATTTACGTTCTACTCGATGATTATGCTGGTTATGGATCTAGCTTTCTAGCTCAGCATGGTGTATCATATCTAATTCAATTAGATGATAAGAACATATTATTTGATACTGGTCAGGAGGGGGATCCAATACTACATAATATGAAGCTACTTAAGTTAGATCCTTCAGATATAGATTATATATTCATATCACACTGTCATTATGATCATACTGGTGGGTTATTGGATATCCTTAAAGCAGTAGGTAGAGAGATCCCGGTAATTGCACATCCAGATATATTTAGGAGATGTATAGTTACAAAACCATATCTTAGAGATATCGGCATTCCATTTAAAAAAGAGGAACTATTAGACTATTGTAAGCTATATCTAATTAGAGAGCCGATAAGAATAACTGATGAAGTATATTCAACTGGCGAGGTATTAGATAGATTAGAATTTGAAGAACCAATATTAGAATCATACATTATTGGCTCGGATGGGAGATTATCAAGAGACTACTTATTAGATGATATGAGTATAGTAATCAAATTGGATGAATCAATAGTAGTCATTAGTGGATGTTCACATGCAGGTATAGTTAGCATTATCAGACATTCGATAAAACTACTCGATATCGAACGTGTAAAAGCCGTTATAGGAGGTTTTCATCTGATAGATGCAAGTATAGAGAGGATTACTAAAACAATTGATTCATTTAATGAGATAGGTGTTGAAGAGGTATATACAGGTCACTGTACAGGATTAGATGCCGAAGCAGAATTCTCAAAGAGATATAGCGGTAGATTCCATAAATTACATTCTGGAATGACAATTGAACTGTAAATTCCTTAAAGATGAAGTATTAAGGTGTTATATTAATAAGTACATTATCCTAACATATTTCTTAGATGCTAAATGTCTGGTGAGTGTAAGCACGAGAAAATAGAGTATATTGGATCGCAGAGAGGTGAAAGAGGAGTAAATAAATACTATAGATGTCTAATATGTGGAGCAGTATTAGTATTATCAGAAGATGGAGTATTATATGAGATAAGGCCTGAGAGGAGAGAGTAGCCCATTCTTATCCTCTATTTTTATATTGAACTATGCATATTAAACTAAGGTATATAATTGAGTAAATGATGATGATTAAAGCATATATGCAGGTTAGGATACTTAGATTAACATAATGACTAGCAAATTTAAAGTATTAATTGCTGTTAAAGATTATAGGTCTAAATATCTCAAAGAGTATTTAAATGATATAGCTGATATTACAGAACTTGATCTAACAGTTGATGAGCTTAAGAACGAGATAAGGAAAGATTACGATGTTCTTGTAACCGGCATCTACCTACCAGTACCTGCTGAAGTAATTAATAATGCTTCACCAAGACTTAAGGTAATAGCAACGTATAGTGTAGGTACAGATCATATCGATTCTAAAGCGGCTATGGAGAGAGGTATCGAAGTTGTAAATGCTACTGTAGGGGATCTATGTGCTAGTAAATATGCTGTTGCAGAGCACGCCTTTGCACTACTACTTACGATAGTTAGAAAGACGCATAGATGTCTTGAAGCATTAAGGAGGTATGATTGGATGGATTTAAAAACAGGGAAAGTCCCCATATTCCCAAGCGTTGAGTTATTTGGTAAGACGTTAGGTATTATTGGAGTTGGTAGGATAGGCTCTCATATTGCTAGGATAGGCCGTGGTTTCTGTATGAATGTTATTGGATATGATCCCTATGTTGATAAAGAGAAGGCCTTAGAGTATGGTGCGGTATTATTAGATGATCTAGATGAATTACTTAGGAGATCTGATTTCATCGCTATAGCTGCCAGCCTAACAGAGGAGACGAAAGGAATGATAGGTAAGCGTGAGGTCTCAATAATGAAGGATGGAGTATACATTGTTAATATATCTAGAGGGGCTATAGTCGATGAATATGCTATTATAGAAGGTCTTAAAAGTGGTAAGATAGCTGGATATGCAACCGACGTTTTAACAGTAGAACCACCAACGGTAGAGAAATCCCCTCTATACGCTGAATTTCTAAAGGGAGGTCTTAATATAGTAATAACACCACATACAGCACCACTAACTGATAAAGCACCCGAGAGATATGCTAAGATATTAAGCGATAAAATTAGGACGATTTTACTAAAAAAGCAATAAAATGAGATATCTCTTAAGAAATCATTCCACATAATTTAAATGAATAAATAATAGTATATCATTTTATGATAATCATTTATAAATAACTCTCATTATTACAATCTTATAAGATAGTTTTTAAGGTGGTTTTATGGCTGAGGGTGAGGGTGTTTCTCGTAGGGATGCTTTGAAG
>CAZHBK010000209.1:0-2340 GCA_964530465.1 uncultured Nitrososphaeria archaeon
TCTCTTTTTCCAGCATTCTTAAAACGTTAAGTACTGTTGCTAATTTCGATGCTCTCTTTGCAGGTACGCCAGTCATTATTATTGAAACATCTGGTTGTTGAGTTGATACGTCTAGAGCGGCACTTCTAAGATAAAGATCCATTAATTTAATCGCTATTTTTGCATCTTCAACTGAGACTTTATCTCTTAAATGTGCTTTAGCGCTTGCTTCGGCCAATCTTATTAATGCTTCAAATTGTCTAGGCGTTATAGGTACTACCTTGCTTTCTTCGCTTGTACTTGCAATTCTTCTCATATTCATAAAGTAATTCATTAATTCCTTCGAAGCATCATCAGTTAACTCAACCCTTATTTTACTAGCATATGCTATAAACTTTCTAAGAAAATCTATATCGAATGTATCCCTATAGGGTTCGCCCGAGGTTCTAGCTTTAATCATATGCTCGATTAATCTTCTATCCTTCTCTTCGTTAAATTCATCCCTAACAAGTAGTATTAAATCAAATCTGGAGAGTAATGTAACTGGTAGATTTACATTCTCAACTAATGGTTTATATGGATTATATACTCCATCTACTGGATTAGCTGCGGCAATTATTGTTGTTCTTGCATTTAAAGTAGCTATAATCCCTCCTTTAGATATGGAGACAGTCTGCTGTTCCATAGCTTCATGTAATGCTACTCTATCTTCTGGGCGCATTTTATCAATCTCATCTATTGCGCATACTCCCATATCTGCTAACACAACTGCTCCTGCTTCTAAACTCATCCCCCCACCTGCTTCCTTTAGAACGGCAGCAGTAAGGCCTGCTGCCGTGGATCCTCTTCCACTAGTATATATGCCTTTTGGTGCTACCATCGCCACATACTTTAATAACTGACTTTTAGCTACTCCTGGATCGCCAACTAATAAAATATGTATTCTACCTCTAATGCGGGTACCATCTGGAAGTATCTTATCCTCTCCGCCTATCAAACTTAGTAATAATGCCTCTTTTATATCGTCATAACCATATATACTCGGTGCAAAGCTTCTAATTAGTTTCTGATAAAATCCAGGTTCAGAAGCTTTCTTCCTTATCTCCTTTTCGTCGTTTCTAGATAGTCTTACTTCAAATGCCTCCTTACCCTTACTCTCTATATGGTTCGCTATTAATCTAAATTCATACTCTTCAGTCCTTCTTTTACCCTCTCTAGGTATTATATCTAATACTCCTATTATTTTTACAAAGTCTCCTGGATACGCTTTATCAATAAGCGGTTTTTCGAGTATAACGTCTAAAAATCTAGGTATTTGCCCAGGAGGTAATTCATCAGGTCTTTCTTGAATTCTAGCATATTGTATATCTGTAAACTTCGTCTCCTCTTTGACTAGTTTGCATTGCTTAATTTTTATACTCTTCCCTAGTATATTTTCTGGTTCTAACCCTTCGCTTATTCTCTTTCTTACAAACCTTATAGGCTCTCTATAACCCGGACACTGATAGACCGCAATGGTAGGGATACTATAAATTTGAGATACCTTAACCAATAATCCCCTTACAGTTATCAATTTACCTATGTATTTAGAAGATATATCTCTTAATTTAACAGTATATCCTACGTCATCGCCGACTATTTCAACATATATATCATCTTTACTTAGTTTCTCTGCTTCTAATGGTTTCTCTACACTAGCTAATCTTAATACAGCGTCTTTAGCAGCGTCTAATGTATCATATGGATGCTCCATAAATTCACGAGCTAGATTAATATTGCTATATTTTAAATCATCAAAATATATTCGATATGTCTTCACTTCATATGCAAGTATATCCCTTACTTGCTCTCTATATCTATATCTACCATTTTCATCTCTAAAATTACTTAGAAATTCGTATATCTCATCAGATAGTGTTAAGCTTTGACTTTCTCCCATTAATCAACACCTACAATTTTATTCCACATTTCATTTAACATACTTTGGATATTTAAGAGTACTCTCTCTTCGAGTGTGAATTTTGATTCTAACTTTTCGAGATTTCCTCCACTTAACTTAGTAATTAAATCTCTCCTCTTATTGATTATCATTCTAATAGCATCCTCTCTTGCTAATGGAGTAATATTCTTAACGTAACCATTCTTAAGAGCATAGAGATATAGGTTAATAATTGGATAGAACTTCTCATCTAATTCTGTGACTCCTGCATCTCTCCCACTCTTCGCTAATTCAATCCATATATATTTAGATATATATTTTGTAATTTCATCCGTAATCATAACTTTCCCAGTTTTTAAAAGATATTTTAAGAGCCATATAGGTGCATTTATTTTATCTCCTGGCTTCTTAGGAGGGATATC
>CAZHBK010000210.1:0-2325 GCA_964530465.1 uncultured Nitrososphaeria archaeon
CCCCTAAGGATATAACTGGTTCATTTGATTCACCAGCTAGAGGGAAGACGATTCTATCCAGTATAGATGAAGAACCACCTAGATTAAGATGGATTATAGTATTCAGAGATAAAAGTATTCGATTTAATGATATAGAGATAAACTTATCTGAGGATTACATATGGAGGATTAATAGAATCGGATCTAAAGAGAGTTTAGTCTCAGTTGCAGATGTAGAGTATGTTGAAGAGGTTGAATTATTAGCTAATAGAGTAAATACATCATATAGCTTCCCAGTAAATAAATGCATAGTATTAATCGACTGTAGAGGAACGTGGGTTAACGAGCAATATATAAATCCATATAATATATCCGGCAAGTGGAATCCATTGGAGTACTATCTCGCTGGAAGGAATATAGTAACGTTTAAAGTTCCGACATTACTTGGTGGAGAGCCTGAGTGTATTATCAATATATCATGCGATAGATATAAAGCGTATAAAGTGGATGGAGAGGTGGTTATAGGATGTGTGTAAATGTCCTACCTGTAAACTCAACCTTCTTAAGTAGTATGCTTTATGAAGGTTATTTAAGGTATCGATTACATGAAGATTTATGTAATGCATTTAATACGGTTAGAGATTATATTAAAGCTGGGGATAGAGTTCCCCGTCCATTCTTCCCAGTACATAGAAATGATAGAACCGCCTTAGGTAGATTACTTAACTGGAGTGGTAGAGACTTTTTCGAAGATGATTTAATTACAGCATTCAATAATGTATGCTCGAGATATAGTATTCAGGATGATAGTCTTGAAGTAGTAATTAAAAGAACTGTAATGTTAATCGGTGGTAAAAGGGCTCAGTATGCTGCTCCTCAATTTTTAAAGGCAGATAGATATACTGGATTAAATAATTTATTCGACAACTTGGTAACTCAGCAGATAAAGATTCAGCTAGCTCCTGAAACTTACTTACTTGGATTAATAGGATTATATTCATCATATGTAGTTCGCAATGTTAGAGAGGGTATGTACTATATGCTTACATTCGCTCCAGATACTACTATAATGCTTATTGATGCAGATCCAGATAAATTAGATACATATTTCAGCATTAAGAATGCTGTAGCTGATGACTTAAGGAAAATACTATCTGAGACTACATTCTTAGAATCATGGATTCTAGAGCTCTTAATGAATACTTCAATATCTGCAATGCTATATAGTAAGGGTTTAGATAAGATATCTCTAATATTATTTAAACTTGCATTTGAAGGAGGTAGAGCATATAAGATCTATGAGACAAATCAAGTTGAAATATATAAGGATATCCCATGTATTAACATCCTACGTAATTATACCTCAAATCCCTACTCAGTTATTGAAAACCTTCATGAATTTATATCGGATATTGCTAGAAGGGTTGGAAGACCGGATAGTAAGGAATATAGCAATCTCATCAATGCACTACATGGATTATATGAATTCATTGTCTTAGGTAATCCGGTAGGATTCCATGTATTCTCTAGGGAGATTATGGATTCATATGAGAAGCTTAAGGACGAGAATCCAAGAATTGCATCCATGTATAGAGGTATCTTAAGGAAACTATCATACTCAATATAAGCTAGAGATAGATTATAGAATATGAGTGAGGTCGCGAATAAGTTATCTAACTACCTAACATCAGTCTCTAATAAGCTATATAATACTAGTCCTCGTCCAGCCTTAAGGTATGTAACTAAGTTAATAAGTGATAATTGGTATGAAAAGAATATATACTTCGTTGAATTACCTACTGGATATGGTAAGACTACTTTATCAATTGCATTATCTCTATTAAATAGAGATATAGGATTTAAAATTATAATTGCCTATCCAGTTAGAAGCCTACTGGAAGATCAATATGATAAATTCAAGAAGTTCTTCGATGATAGTGAGTTGGGAGTAAGATATATGCATAATCCAGAATCTAGATATCTCATAAAACCAGTCACACTAACTACAATCGATACATTATCACTCGTAATGTTTGGTTTAGCACCTGAAGACATAACTAAAGCTATCAAATACTACACGTGGACTGGTACTAACGTAGGCTCTCCAGGACATTACTTATTCTCAAGAGCTTCATATGCATTATCCGATATCATACTTGATGAAGCACACCTTCTCACAGATACAACTAAATCACTAAATTACTTAATGGCATTAATCAAATACGTTATACATAATGAACAGAGATTATTCATACTATCAGCAACAATACCTAAAGCCTTAAAAGATAAAATTCTAAACATACTAGGTGCATTAAAGGATAGAGTCATAATAGCTGGCTTCAGCAC
>CAZHBK010000211.1:0-2316 GCA_964530465.1 uncultured Nitrososphaeria archaeon
GATTATTTATAGAGAGATTATCTAATGTTAAAACATTAGATGGTAATAAACCAAATGCAGTTGAATTCACAGCAGCCGAGTTATTAAATAACGTTAAAATAATACTGGTTGAAGACAGAAAAGAGCTAAATGAAAAACAATTTGAAAAAGAATGGACGCTTCAACGATTAGGAAGAATCTTAGAGCGCATGCATATTCCTAAGAGGAGGAGGGATAAAAAAGGAACACGCATTAGAATAGTAACTAGAGAACTACTGCAGGAATTAAAACTTAGATATGGCGCTGACATTTCTGACAATTCTGACAATAATATGGATGCATTAGAGGGTGGAGAACACGAAAATATTCAGTCTACTGACGGAAAAGACTCAAAATCTTCAAGTTCTGGAGAATCCAATACACCCCATATATTGTCAGAAATGTCAGAAACGTCAGATGGCTCTAAAGAGTGTGATGTGTGATGGATGAGGAGTTAAGGAAGAGGTATGAGGAATTCTTTAATGATGTGGTTAGGAGGATTGGATTGAATGTTAGAGTAGTATATACTCCAGATTCAGATTCAGATCTCCATGGGGAGTATCTTCCAAATCAGAATCTAATTAGAATTTATGATAGTGATCCTGATGATGCATATAGAACGCTCATACATGAGATTGTAGAGGCTAGAATCACACCATTAATCAATAAATACCGTGTACTCGTCAACAAGCTAATTGAATTTTATGAGAGATGTCTTGATATTGAAAAAGGAATTGCTGGTTGAGAAGATAGTAGATGATATACTCCTCCTCGGCTCTACAGACCCCATCCCTCAGATTAAGAGGGGTGGGGGTAGAAGTCGTAGGAGGTGATAGGATATGAGTAGTAGGATTGGATATCTAATAATGAGCTGTTGGATGAAGTATAGGGAGAGTGAGAGTTTAGATGGGAGGGCCAGAAGCTATCTACTATTAAAGATGACGGTAGATCCAGAATTTAGAGACTTCAATATAGCTGAAAAAGTAATCCAACAATATAGAGTGTTGAAGCAATATAAGATGTTGAAGAAGCATAGGCCAGAAGATAAGCATACGTTAAACACATTAAGTATAAAGTTGGATCTCCCACCAGTAGATGTAACAATAGATGAGTTAAGGAAGGTTAGAGTATCCGATTATCTAGGCAGCTATTTAAAACGATTAATCAAACCCTATATTGAGAGGCATCTCATCTCTAGATACCACCGATATTATACTGATGTGATTAATGGAGTCAAATACTATATAGTTGAGACGATACCATCTATCATGATTAGGAAGTATGCAATCCGCTATGAATTTAAAACAATGGAGGCATATATTGAAGACTTCAATGTAAGTATCTGGTTTAACGCATTAGAATACAAGTGTGAATATCACTCTAGTAGCTATCTACAGTCTATAACTGATTTAGGTGTAAGACGTATAAGCAAATCACTAACCATAAATGATGATGGTTTAAAGATGAGGATCATAGCCTACTACTATCTACTCAATTATATTAGAGGGAGGTATCCTGAGATTGCAGATCGCATAATGCATACACTCCAGCTGGATGGAATTAGAGGAATCAATAATGAAATCATTAGAATATATGGGTCAATCCTACTTACAGAGGGAGATATTGAGAGGATACTAGCTAGGTATGTTGCTGAATTAATGAAGAAAGCTATTGAAAAGGGATTGATTGAAGAGCAGCTGCTTAAGGGAATAGCATATCCAATTGCTGAAGGTGTGGAGGATGATTATAGCAGATCTAATTAAGAAGGCATACATCTATAATGGCTTCATATCAGTATTAGTTATTGGACATCAAGGTGTTGGTAAGACTAGCTATGCACTCTGGACTGCATACCACGTCTATGGTGGATGGAGTAAAGTCTTAGACTATCTCTATTTTGATCCAGATCCAGCATTAAACCACTTCTATGAAGCACTTAGAAGGCGTGAGAGAATCCCACTAGTTATATTTGATGATGCTGGATTATGGCTATCTAAGTTGAGATGGTGGGAGAGGGATATTACAGCATTTATGGAATTCTACAATATTATTAGAACGGTATGCTCATCCATCATATTCACAACTCCAGATATGGATCTACCTAAGACAATTAGAAGGAAGATCATATTCAGAGTGACAATTAGACATGTATCAGAAGATGCAGCTAGGAGATACTATGAGAGTAAGGGGGTAGATTATGAAGATATAAGAAGCCTATACTACAGTTGGGGTATGAATCCATCACTATGGAACTGCGCCAGAGCATATAGATTGAAGACACTACCAAGCTTCATGCAG
>CAZHBK010000212.1:0-2302 GCA_964530465.1 uncultured Nitrososphaeria archaeon
TATGTAATTCGAGCCTATAATACTAAGAGTATAAGGTATTGTGAAATATCCTATTGACCATAATGCATTTGTAAATCCAGTCCCAATAGTATAAACATCACATATCTTCTTCATCATAAATCCAGAAGTATACGGTGATGCTAACCCAATAGCAAGACCTAGTAAAGCTACAAGTATGTAAATCGGATAGTTAAGATTAAGTAAGTTAGTTAGATATAACACTGGTATAGCGAGTACTGTAATAGAGATATTTAATAATAATATCTTTTTAAATCCAAGATTTGAAGCTAATGTTGGAAATATAAACTCAGCAATTAATGTAGATATATAGTATGTGGTTATCAAATATCCTAAATCTGAAGGATCTAAGTTAACCTGATATAACCATAGTACACTTCTTGATTGTATAGACCCATCTAAAGCACCAACTAAGATTAAGGTTAATATAGGTATTAGATATGTTGGTTTAAAATTAAAAGCTATAGACCTAGCACTATTCTCAATAGAATACTGTGAGAGGAAATCCCTATAGAGGTAGACTATTAATGTTGCTATAATCATTAAGATTAGATATATATAGAATGTTAATAGTGGATTAGCGTACTTTATAGCAATACTACTTAATGTTGGTGCAATTATTAGAGTCAGACTTATCAAACTATAATAGTATCCTATTGCCTGAGTCGCAACTTCATAAGTTGGATGTATTATAATTAGAATAGTCATAAATCCAACAAATATAAAAGCTTCCAAAATCCCTAATATGAATCTGAATATCAATAGTGATATCGGATTATGTATGAATAATAATGGGGTTGAAGCTATCATTAGCAACATCGATATTACTAATATATTAACACCCTTACCACGCATTAGATAGTATATAAAGCCTACTATAGGGCTAGCTATAGCATATGAAAACCCCCATATACTAATGACTAATGTAGTTAACTTTTGCGTATGAGTAGTTATAAATACTATATAGCTTATTGCGGGGATCGTGTTATCGACCGCTATTATTAATAGGAATGATGATAGGTATATCGAGATAAATTCACGCTTACTTATCAAGTATTTCATGTATGTTTTTAAGATTACTTTAATTTTAACTTAGGATTCCACCCCTTAATTCTAAAAAAGTATATGTATACTTCTCGATCATCACTAATATATCCATAAATTTCAGTTAATGCATTCTTTAATTCTTCAATACTCATAAAGCCATCTCTAATTGCATCATTTTCATTTAACTCAGATAATTTCTTAGCTATGACTCTTGTAATTTCGGCTTTAGCAATTATATTACCTTTGGTATCAGAGATATATACTATATCGCCTACCTCATATTTCTTCTCTAGTCTAATAGTAGTTCTCTTCCTACCAGCTAGTATGAGGGGAATGTATTCTTCTTTAAACTTCAACTTCTTAAGTGACATCGCCGTTAATACTATGTAATAGCTTGCAATAGTTTTTAAAACTTTCTAATGCCTCTCTTCTCTAGTATTAACTATAAACTCACAATATGGATCGCCTTTCGCAATACATTTAACTTCCTTAACTTCAACGTCTCTCTTAAAGAATTCCTTCATAACTCCTGCTATAATACCTCTGAAGAACTGGCTAAATGCTCTTCTAGTATTTAATCCGAATTTACATTCTATTGAATCTCGGATAATTACTCTAGCTCTAGTATTAACCTCATCTATGTCAGTAACTTCGATATCTCCTAAACCATTATTCTTAAAAAATATTTGAAAGAGTTTAATCTTCTCCCTTTTATCCTCTGTAAAATATTTGTGTGCTTTAAATGAAGCACTTCCAATTCTAACGCCAGCATGATAAAGGAAAACCTCAGCTGCAGAACCCCATTCATCACGCATTCCCTTTACAATCTCTCTAAATACACCCTCTCGTAATATAACACATCTACTATCGAATAGAATTAATGGGAAATGAATATCATCGACTACGAGACCTTTCATAATAGGCTCTATTACCTTAACATCTCTAACTTCTTTTAGATCTAATATTAATTTAGCTATCTCACTACTAGATATTTTCGCATCTGTAAAATCACAGAAGAAAATACCATCTGCATACTCGGGATTTGAAGTTAGAAATACCTTAAGTATATTTACATTATGAGACCAGAAGACTTTACTAACCTTAGCTAATACGCCAGGTATATTCTCCATAATTATAAGGAATCCTATAACGTCTCTATCTGGAATATATATAATCCTTGATATATCATAACCTTTAGGTTTACTATGCATGAGTAAACCCTCAGAATATATAATAA
>CAZHBK010000213.1:0-2267 GCA_964530465.1 uncultured Nitrososphaeria archaeon
ACTTAATGTGATATACCGCGTTATTTTTACAATACTTACATACGAGCATTTATCCACCTCAACAAAATACATTATCTATATATCTATACACATGCTAGAAATATGTTTACAAATAGTAAGCTGAGTGAAAGGCCCATTAAAGTATTCAGAATGATTCTCCTTAACTGTTCATCGATATTAATCGAATTTAAGAGTGCATTTACATAATGATAGCCATCTAGCATATATATGGGAAGCATATTGAAGATCGCTATATTTATTCCTAAAAAGAATATCCAAAATAGTATTTCCTTAATATAAAGTGGCCACATTGGATCGAGAAAGCTGAATTTTGGTGGGTAATAGTCTGCTGGAATAAACCCTATTATCCCTCTAGACCCGTTATATGGATCTTTCATAGTACGAAGATAAAGTGTCTGAATTAAATTCTTTTCTCTATTTAAATACTTTATTATCACTATATCTCCTGGTTTTAAATGGATTTTCCTTAAGTCATCAACGGATTTAATTAAGGAGTTATTAATTTGTATTATTACATCTCCCTTATGTATAAGTCCATGAATACTCGCATTATAAAGTGGAGTTCCATTTATAACTCGCACTATTAACACTCCACTAGGTGCATCGTATAAGGGTGATATTGCTACATTATAAACGCATGGATATATAACTAATGGAGCAAATATAGCTCCAATAAGTAAGTTAACAAACGTTCCTGCAGCTAATATTCTTAACTTACTTCTTGTACTAGCCTTCAGTAGCTCATTATAGTCGGGCTCTACATATGCTCCTGGTATAATAAATAATATAAAGAACCCCATACTCTTAATTTTAATACTATTCGAGTGTAAAGCAATTTTATGTGCAATTTCATGTGAAAAAATTAGAATTATGATTGCTGGAAGCATCTTCATAAAAGTATCAATACTGATAGTGATACCAGGTATTAATATCTGGACATAACCTCCTTTTCCACAAGTTATATGCTGAATTATATTACGGACTAATATGTAATATGCATATACTAACGTTATAAATCCGATCACCGAACCTATATCAAATAAACTATTGAGAATCTTTCTATGCCTTTCAGCCCATAGCGCTAACCAGTTGTTGAGATGAATACTTTTAAATATAAGATAACATACACCGATACTAACTGACCTGAGTCTTTTCCTAAGAAATGCCTTGTATATAATATGAGCAATTACCCAGATGCACAATAGCTCTATAATCACCTCTATCATGCACACCATTCCTCAGCTTCATTAATAACATTTCCTCTATGTTATATCCCTATATTCGCATTTATTATACTATCATATGTCTTATCTCGTAATCAAAGATTTTAAATAGATTATCTAACGTACCGTAGCTTCATTCCAAGATAGTTGTTAATACCTAGACTGAATTAAAATGACATAAAATGATATAAAAATGCTAAAGTATATTGAGTCTAGGCTAGGTTATATGGAGTAATTTCTATCATGTAAAACGATTATTGCTATCGATGGTAAAGTATATTACATAGAGTATTACTAAGATGTGTGCTTAATCCTAATTCTCAATATCACTAACTAACTGTCAATTGTAGGGGGATTATATATATTCACTACATGAATATTATCTGGTGTAATGATGGAGGAGGTTATGGCTAAATACCTTTATCAGATTTTCTCGTCGGCGAAGATGTCAGACTATATAGACATAATCAATAAGGTAATTGAAATCGTAAAGAAAATGATTATAGCTATAACTAACAATATAGTAAGCTTATTGCCTTACGTACTGAGACCTTTATACATTTTGATAATAATTATAGGTGTAATTCGCTATGCTGTATCTGGATTATCACCTAAAAATAAGCGGTATCTATATGGTGGTATTCTACTAGCTATTTTTACCGAGTTGATTTTACCTGTACTACTTAAAGTATTGAGCTTATGAAATGAAGTAGATATCTCTCAATATCAACATAGTTAAATGTATGCTATAGTAAGGTAGTATTTCCTAATTTAACTTAATAACTCAGTAACTGAAATTAAGTAGGTAAATATAGGTAAAAATAAAATAGTTAACTACAATGAAAAATAACATGTTATCCTATACTTCATGGCATTATTGAAAAGAATTGTATGGCGCCGGGAGTGGGATTTGAACCCACGCAGGGGTGATCCCCCCAGCGGATACCCCTGCTTACTCGAGTCCGCCGCATATACCCCTGTAAGGAGTCTTTACCGCTCGGCCATCCCGGCACCTAATTACCC
>CAZHBK010000214.1:0-2261 GCA_964530465.1 uncultured Nitrososphaeria archaeon
ACTCATAGCGAATATTAAATTATATATAGCAATTCTATATTTAATATTATTCCTTCTTCTAACCGTCAATTATAATAGACTCCATAATCTATCTCTACTTGCATATGCGTACTCAATACTAGTATTGTTGTATATTAATTCTTTAACTCCATTAAGTACATTAAATGAGCCTCTAATTATAGCTCTGTTAGTAGTATATGCGTATATCGTATTAATAAGATCGATTCTTAGACTTGACAGTTCAAGTAGATATATTGAAATAATGCTAAAGTATAACATTCACATAGGATTACCGTCAATAGTTATATTTACTGAATGTATACTAACCTTACTAACTATTATAGTAACTAAGGTTTTAATAATGACTATTCTCTTACTAGTCTATGTATCATTTCTAATTAGCTATATCTTAATAGTGAGAAGAGAGAGTGAGAAAATAGTATTGGAGATTCCTGAGACAATCAATGTATATAGAGATGACACTCTAAAAATTAGCTTGAAATTAATTAATACCTCAAATAAGATGTCATTCATAGTTAAATTTAGAATATCTACTATTAACTCAAGAGGTGTTAAAATTGAAGTACTTAACCAGAAGAAAGCCGAAAATATTGCTTTAAAAAGAGGCGGTGAGGCCACATATAACTTATTGATAAGAGGCTTGCGAATTGGAAGTTATGAGAACTCCATAGTACTCATAGTTGCTGATTCTAAATATATGTATTGGAGAGAGAAGGAGTATAGAGTCAAGATTCGAGTATTACCTAAAGTTGAAAGAGCAATTAAGCAGGTAAAAGCATTATTAAGCATCTTTAGTAGCAGTCCAGCTATTCATAGATTAACAGCATCTGGATTACTAAGATATGAAGTTATAAAAACCTTAGGTGAGTCATTTCTACGCAGCATGTTGAAGGGTGATTATAAAGGTTGTAGAGAATATACTCCAGGCGATGATATTCGAGATATACATCTTAAAAAGAGTTTAGAGAAAGGGAGACTTATCACTAAGGAATATAGTAGTGGAAGTAGATCAAATATATCAATTCTAGTAGATATCAGCTGCTTCTCACTCGATTCACTGGATAACACTCTCTATGATTTAATTATCATATTGTTACTAACTCTACTGCTCGGATATAATCGCATATCAGTCATAATCTACGACGATAAAATGATATATGCAAGATATATATTAATGAAACCTATAGAGCTACTCGGTAAAATTATTGAATTTATAAAGGAGGTTTCCTTCAAAGATAAACTTATAGCAATGATATTAGATAAACCCGATATAGCATCTATGACATTATGCAGGAGTGAATATGCAGAAAGACATTTAAGGATGCTTACAATAAGATTTAAATCCTCCATTTTACATCGATTATTAGAAGACTGGATTAGTAAAAGAATAGACATTGATAGGATTATAATACTAGCATATGACAGCATTTTAAAACATTTATACGCATTATTGAATTATTATCTATCTCAAATAAAAACCAGTCTTATAATTATTGAAGATAGCACATCATTGAGGGAATATATTAGAGATCTAATAATAGCTTAAGGAGTATAAGGACTAAAAGAAGTTCGCTACCTCAAGCATACCCAACTCTAACAAATAGTTTAAATTTTAAGAAGGAAAGAATTAAGAGATTATTTTTGGTATTTAATTATGACTACAGTTAAGAGGAAAAGGAGAAGGAAAATAATTATACCTGTAAGAGCACCTGATGTATTAGGAGGTGTTGAGCTCCCTCCTATAATAGCAACCGATTTAAGATCTATAATCGGACGTACTTATTGGGTTTTACTCTCAGATATAACTGGAGATATAATGCATCAATTCATTAAATGCAAGCTTAAGATAATTGGTGTTAATGAATCATACGCATATACTAAGTATGCTGGACACGAGTATTTCAGAGAATACATACGCTCGTTATTTATTCGTGGTACAAGTTATGTAGAAGCTATTAGTGACATTACTGTTAAAGAGGGATATAAGTATCGCGTATACGCAGCTGTTTTTACACCTAAAAGGATAACTAACAGCAGGAAAAAGGCAATACGAAGAGAGATCTTTAAGGTATATGAGAAGTGGAATAAAAAGGAAGATTATATATTTACGAGAGACATAATACATGGTATAATCGATTCAGAAATCGTAAAAAGCGTAAAGAAAATATATCCTATTAGATGGGCTAGTATATTTAAAGTTAAATTAGTAAGTAAAATCACTTAATCTCTCTATCTTTCCT
>CAZHBK010000215.1:0-2206 GCA_964530465.1 uncultured Nitrososphaeria archaeon
TCACGCGGCTCGGGAGGCAGGGCGCCAGGCAGGGGGAGCCAAGCACGCCCTCCAGCACATGGGCCACATAGGGCCTGAAGTCCTCATAGCGCCTTGGCGGCAGGGATGCCCTGTATTCCTCAAGGCCCATGTCCTCCTCAAGGCCGTGCTCACGGCCCAGGCCCGTCCTGACGTATATCTTGAGCAGCCGGGCTAGGACCTGGGCCTGTGCCTCCGCTGGATCCTCTAGGGCCTCTGCCAGAGCCCCCAGCTCCTCCCCCGCCAGCCTCGCGACCTCGGGCACCCTGCCCATGGCCACGTGCTCCCTCGCCCTCGACCATATATGGCCTGGCCACCTCTCCTGCCAGAGATGCGCGTGGTGCTCGTGGATCCTCCCAAGCCGCGCTGGTGGCTGCTGGCCGACACGGTGATGCCGCCCGTGGGCTTGGCCTACATAGCTGGCTTCCTGCGCTCCAAAGGCATCTGGGTGCGCGTGCTAGATTGTACAGCCCTCCGCTGGGATTGGCGCCACCTGGCCAGGGCGCTAGAGCACCTCAGGCCGGACGTGGTGGGGGTGGGTGGCCCGACCTGCTACGCCGACCGGGCGCTGAAGGCGCTCGCGATGGCCAAGGAGCTCCTGGGGCCGGATGTGCTCACCGTGGCCGGAGGCCCTCACTTCACCATCCTGGCCGAGGAGACGCTCAGGGGGCACGACTACGTGGATGTGGTAGTGCTCGGCGAGGGGGAGCTGACAGCCTACGAGCTCGTGAGAGCGCTTGAGGAAGGCAGGCCGCTCGGGAGCGTGCTGGGGCTGGCGCTCAGGGGGCCAGGTGGCCGCGTGCTCTTCACGGGCGAGCGCCCCCTCATCAAGGACCTGGATAGCCTTCCCATGCCAGCCTGGGATCTCCTGCCCATGGACCGCTACCGCCTCGTGGCCTGGGGCAAGAGGGCCACCATGCTCGTGAGCTCCCGAGGCTGCCCGTTCAGCTGCTCCTTCTGTAGCGAGCGCGTCTTCTGGCGTGGCGTGTGGCGCCCCCACGGCCCCAAGCGCGTGGTGGACGAGATGGAGCTCATGGTGGCCCGCTATGGCAAGGACCTGATCTGGTTCGGCGATGACACCTTCAACCTGGACAGGCGCCGGAACATGGCCATCTGCCAAGAGCTCTTGGAGCGCGGCCTGGATGTGGCCTGGGGCATGGAGGCCCGCGCAGATCTCCTGGCCCGCGATAAGGACCTAATAGGGCTGATGAAGGAGGCCGGCCTCTTCTGGGTCCTCCTGGGCGTGGAGGGCGCTTCTGACGCGGAACTCAGGCGCTACGGGAAGGGCATCACGCTCAGGCAGGTGAGGGAGGCCGTGCGGGCGCTGAAGGACCACGACATCATAGTTCAGGCCATGTTCATCATAGGCGAGCGGAAGGACACGAGGGCCAGTATCCTGGCCAAGGAGCGGTTGGCGGAGGAATTGGACGTGGACTTCGCCATCTTCACGCCGCTGACGCCCTTCCCCGGCACGCCCCTCTACGAGCAGGCCAAGCGCGAGGGCTGGCTTGAGGTGCGCGATTGGTCGAAATACGATCTGGCGCACGCTGTCATGCCCACGGAGACGCTCTCCAGGCGGGAGGTCCAGGCCCTCATGGTGGCCTGCTACAGGCGCTTCTTCCTCAGGCCCGGGAAGATCCTCAGAGGGCTCCTGTCCCGGAACCCGTACAGGCGTGCCGTGAACGCCTACTTCCTCAGGCGCATGATATTTGGCAGGTAAGCCTTAAATGCTCATGGAATTAGGCTTCCGGCAGGTGAGCGCTCATGGCCGAGGAGAAGAGGAGGGGCGTGAGCTGGCTGCTCATCCTGGGCATCATCCTCGTGGGCTGGGGCATCATATGCCTGCTGGGCCTGGAGTGGTTCCCTGCCATGCTCATCGTGGTGGGCGTGGTCTTCATCATCTGTGGCCTCCTGGCGCGGGCCGGCATGGTGGAGGAGAAGGAGCGCGAGTAGCCCCTTAGGCACCTTCGGGCGAGGAGGGGAGGGAGATGCGCGCTCGTGAGGGCGCTAGGACAGGCCTTTTAGTGCTGGCTGGTCTCCTCTTCCTCACCGCTGGCGTCTTCCAGGCAGCCCGCTTCTTCCCGCTGGCCTCCTCCCCCCTCAGCAGCGTGATAGCTCTGGCCATGCTCATCCCAGGCGCCGTGCTGCTCCTCCTGGGCCTGGCCCGCGTCAGGCACGTGGGTAGCGC
>CAZHBK010000216.1:0-2198 GCA_964530465.1 uncultured Nitrososphaeria archaeon
ATATGAGGGTAGAGAATTATATTTAAAATTTAGCAAGTGGAAGATAAAGGTGGTACCACAAAAAAGAGGTAAACGTATTGAGCAAATCAGAGAATCCAGTAGCAAAGCTAATAGAACTAATGTTCAATGAGAAAGCCGCTAAAATATTTGAGTACATATACAAGAGATTTGATGAAGTCCAAGACGAAGAGATAGCTAGAGAGTTAGGGCTCAAACTAAATGAGGTGAGGAGAACACTTTATGCTCTCTCAGAGCAGGGATTCGTCTCATATAGGAGGGTTAGAGATAAGAATACAGGATGGTACACATACTACTGGCGTGTTAGAAAGGATGAAATATTATCACTAATACAAGCTAGGAAAAAAGTTGTTCTCTCTAAGCTTAAATTAAGATTACAAGCTGAAGAATCTAACACTTTCTATGAATGTCCAGCCGATGGAACACGCTATACATTTGATGAAGCACTCGAGAATGAGTTCAGATGTCCGCGATGTGGCTCCCAACTAGTATACGTTGATAACTCTAGTATTATACAAGTGTTAAAGAAGTACATTAATTTACTAGAGAAGGAGCTTTCCGGGAAAAAATAAGATGACATACAATGTTGTAGACTTATTCTGTGGTGCAGGAGGATTTTCAAGAGGATTCCAAGAAGTAGGATTCAATATAGTATTAGCAATAGACAACATGGAGCCGATAGCAAGAACATTCAAAATAAACTTCCCTAACACGATAGTTCTATGTGAAGATATAAAGAATGTAAACGGGATAATACTTGACACCTTACTAGGAGATAAACAGATCGATGTAGTAATTGGGAGTCCTCCCTGTGAACCCTTCACTACGGCAAATCCTAGAAGAAAACCTAACCCCTTAGATAGACTCTATGTAGACCCTATAGGCCAGTTAGTACTACACTTTATTAGGGTAGTTGACCACATTAGACCAAAAATATTCATTATGGAGAATGTACCACACATAACTGAGGGGGAATTAAAGAACGCTTTGAGAAGAGAGTTTAAACGTATAGGCTACAGCAAAATATACTTTAACCTATTGAGAGCCGAAGACTATGGAACACCATCACATAGATTAAGAGTGTTCATCTCAAACATCCCTATAAAACCAAGGAAAATTAAGAGGAAAATAACAGTTCAAGAAGCACTCAAGGATTTACCCCCACCAACATCTGATATACCAAATCACGATCCCGTGCCAATGTCTCCTAGAAAGTTTAGAAGAATAAGTAGACTAAAGTGGGGTCAAGCACTAGTTAGATACTATGGGTTCAAGGGGCGATTATATCCTAATCTTATACGCTTACATCCAAACAAGATTGCTCCAACAGTTCTTGGGTGTTCAAGATATATTCACCCTTATGAAGATAGATTTCTAACCATAAGAGAACAAGCTAGGCTAATGGGCTTTCCCGATGACCACATTTTCCTAGGCGGAAGAGATTTACAATTTAACCAGGTTGGAGAGGCAGTTCCAGTACCTTTATCTAAAGCTATAGCCCAAGTAGTCTTAGAGAAACTAAAGGAGATGAAATGATATGCCTCTCTTCATAGTCTTACATAATGTACACGGTGTTCAAAGAATAGTCGATATGGTGAAAGTAGTTAAAGCATTCAAAAATATAATTTCAACGCTAATAATAACTAAGGCTATAGGGGCAGCAGCTCAAAGTGGTGTACCCGAAGGGTTCAAGATAGCATTTAAGGAAAACCTTAAAATGATATACCTACAAGACCTCAATGATATAAAGGAATTAATAAATCCAGAAATGATATACTTAGTAACACCAAGATTTACTGAAGAAGCAAGTAAAATAGTAGACTTAATTAAGGATATAAAAAATGGTAAAAGGGTAGCTATAGTATTTTGTGGTCTTGACTCAGGATTCACTAAGAGCGAATTAAAACTTGGAAAACCACTCTGCATAGAGAACTTACAAGATTATATAGGACCCGTGGCTGAAGCGGCAATAATATTATATGAGATACAGAAGACCATTAAGACTGAGAATTAAAAAGAACCATTAATAAACTTAAAAATCCTCTAATTATATAATTTACCTGGTATTCAGAGGTGGGCCCGTCGTCTAGCCCGGTTAGGACGCCGCCCTCACGAGGGCTCTTTTAGGCCCTGAGAAAGGCGGAGGTCCGGGGTTCAAATCCCCGCTGGCCCACCAATAC
>CAZHBK010000217.1:0-2187 GCA_964530465.1 uncultured Nitrososphaeria archaeon
GTATCTTAAGTGGATGATGGGTTTATTAACTTGGAGGTATCTTTCTATTTGGGTAGGTGTTGCTGAGACTACATAATCTACTGGTGCTTTATTAATGATTGTTTCTAACTCTTTCATCTGCCCTTCACTATATCCTACTGCAGGTAGTATCTTATCGATATGCCTATACTTTTTAAATACCTCCTTAATAGTGCCAAATACGTATGGTCTTGGATCTATAATTTCAGCACCCTTATTAGATGCATAAATATATGCTGCGCCAAAAGGCATTTCCCCATGGGTGGTAGTAGGTCCGTCTTCAATTACAAGTACTTTCTTATTCCTTAATTCGACATCTTTATCGGGGTATATGTCAATAGCTACTCGAGCTATTTCAGCTCTATCATTAAGTTCTCTTACCTTCCTAATAGCATTATCTATATTCTCTTTAGGAGCAGTATTAATCTTTGTAATAACTAGTAGATCTGCTGATCTAACATTTACCTCTCCCGGATGGTAACTATCAGCATGAATCCATCTATATGGATCTACTACAGTAATATGTATATCTGGTTTTATGAATGGATAATCGTTATTTCCACCATCCCATAGTATTAAATCATTTTCTGCTTCAGCTAACTTTAATATTTCAGCATAATCAACACCACTATATACTGTAAATCCATTTAATATATGAGGCTCATAATCCTCTTTCTCCTCAATGGTAAGCCCATATTCATCTAAATCTTTAAGACTAGATAGCTTCATAACTCTCTGCTTAATTAAATCACCATAAGGCATTGGATGTCTAATAATACCTACCTTATAGCCTAAATCACGTAGTAGTTTGGATATAAATCGTGATACTGGACTCTTACCTGCTCCTGTACGCATTGCAACTACTGCTATAACGGGTTTGTTCGATTTAAGCATTGTATCCTTATAGCCTAATAAGTGGAATGATGCACCTAAGCTAATTACTAATGATGCCTTATTCATAACATATTTATGAGATACATCACTATATGAAAATATAACATCATCAACATCATACTTCTTAATTAACTCAGGTAACATCTCTTCAGGATATATTGGGATTCCATTTGGATATAATGGACCTGCTAATTCAGGAGGATAAACTCTATTCTCTATAAATGGAATCTGAGTAGCTGTAAATGCTACCACATCATAATTCGGATTATTTCTGAAGAATACATTGAAATTGTGAAAATCCCTACCACCAGCACCCATTATGATTACTCTTCTTCTCTTACCCAATATAAAATCCCCCCACTTGGCTAGGCTTATTAATAATAAGTAGTACAAAGGGTTTTATTTATAACAGTATTAATTAAGTAAAGTTACAAATGAAACTTAATTAGATATAGTGGATAGAAAGTGGTAAAATATTTAAGGAGGTGAGAAAAAGGGCCTAATTCCTCTTTTACTCTTTAGTCTCTAGTACGATCTCAATTGTTGATACCTTTCTAACGTTTGGTTCTTCGCCAACTTCCTCAGTATCTATCTTACAACTTGTTATCTCAACTTTGTTCTCTAAAAGCCTTCTCTTTACTATCTGAGCTACATCAACTGCTTTGGAGATTGCCTTTCCTCTAGCCTTTAAGACTACCTTCTTAGCGCCAGCATCGAATTGTAGTAGTACTGCTAGCACGTAATTCATCACAGACTTCTTACCAACAAAGACTACATTCGCTGTCTCTTCGCTCATTCTGACCACCTTCTTCTCTTATACACCTTGCTTTATTAATAAAATTCAATTAATCTGCAATTTAAAAATAAGAATATATAGAATTCCTGTAGTAATATCTAAATAAATACATCAATTACAAGGAGATATATCTCTATTCTCAATCCTCATATATTCCTAAGCTAAAGAACTATCTATAACTCTATTGTCAGATCCTCTTTCTCAGCTTCAATAAGCCATTTAACTGGTATGGGTGGAAAATCGTCTCTAAACGGGAGTTTTCTCTTTATCGAGAGCGGGAGAACACCACTCTCTAACTCCTTCTTAGCAATCTCTATTGAATTTCTTAATCCATCGACTGGAATAAACGGCTCGGCTCCAAAATCAATTTGTATTGCTCTAATGCCAATTATCCTCGCTTTCTCAAAAATTGTTAACCTAGGTGGGCCTATAGGTATTCTATCCTTATATTTAGTTTTACGTTCCACCATATCTAGAAG
>CAZHBK010000218.1:0-2177 GCA_964530465.1 uncultured Nitrososphaeria archaeon
TCTAAGACGAGTAATCCGACGCCTAAACTACTCCATAATACGAAGTAATCTAGGAAGCCTAATTCTTTAACTCTCCTAGGTACTCTCTCAATACCCCATTCTGGAGGAGCTTTGATCTTAAGCTTCAAGACTATACACCGAATCAAGCTAAAATATACTCTAAATTTATATCTATTATAAACCGAGTTTATGATTATATTGCTATCATATATACTTTAGATGCTTAAGTCTTTAATAGAGTAGATATTAGAATGTATTTAAATTAACTTTATTACATTTTTATTTTGGTGTTACTCATGTCGATGCCTGATATAGAGCAGGTCATGAATATTAGAGTTGGAGATATAATGACTACTAACGTTAAAACCGTTGATGAGAATGATACTGTGAGGAAGGTTTCTAATATTATGAAGGATAGCGAGGTAGGATGCGTCCTAGTTTTAAGAAGTGGTAAGGTTATAGGTATTATCACTGAGAGAGATATTGTTAGAAGAGTTATTGCTGAAGGTAAGAATCCAGATGAGGTACTGGCTAGAGATATTATGAGTAGTCCTATAGTAGCTGTATTGGATGAAGCACCATTAGCAGATGCAGCATTGTTAATGGCTCAGAAGCATATTAGAAGGCTTGTTGTTATTAATAGAGAGGGTAAGCTAATTGGAGTTGTTACAGCCAGAGATTTAGCTAAGTATATAGCATTTCAGCTAAAATATGAAAATATGATATTTAATGCACTAGCTAAAGTATCACCACCACCCTCAACAATCTATGAATAATTAATAAGCACGTTATTTCTAATTTCATTCGTTATGGAGATAAGGAGGTGAATAGTAAATGGCGATAGTATACAAACCTGGTACTGGTAAAAGAGAGAAGAGATTAGGAAGAGGATTTAGCCTTGGAGAGCTTCAGAAAGCTGGTTTAACTCTTAAAGATGCTAAGAAGCTAGGTATATATGTTGATAAGAGGAGAAAGAGTGTTCATGAAGAGAATGTAGAGTACTTAAAGAAACTTATTCAAGAGATGAAGGGAGGCAAGAAAGAGTAATTATGGTATTACTTCAACACTATTCGGATACTTAGGATATCTTAAATCCTCTAATTCAATCCTTTTAGATTCTATATACCTCTTGACTATATGCTTTACACTCCTTAACGTATCTATTAAATGTATTACAGTCTTACACACCTTTTTAAATCCATCTAAACCCCATAACATAGTTTTATTTGCAAATAAGCATCGACCACCACATAAATTATAGTATTCGCATTTTAAACAGGGACCACCAATACGAACTCTATATGGTAACTCACTTGGTTTCGAATAAGCTATATGGCCAATTACATTAAATTTATACTCTGGAGCTATAGGACAAGCTAGTATTCTACCATCAGTAGTTATTCCAAATGCATTAATACCAGCACCACATCTAAGTACTCCTATATCCTCACCAGTTAGTAAGGACCACATAAGTGCTTGAAATGGTACAATACCTAATACAATACCTTCATCCATTCTATCAATCCAGTATTTAACTAGCTTAGTAATACCCATATTATATGTTTCAATCCATTTATCGAAATTCTCATATCTTTGAGCTGGAGGATAATCCCATAATACATCAAGTTGCCAATGTACATGATTAAATCTAGGATTCTTAAGCTCAACTAGATGTACTACATCCTCATATACATCAGATATACCTGATATAACCATTCTAGCTATTAAATCACCTTTAAAACCATTTTCTAAAGCATATCTCGCATTACTCAAGACTTTGTCATATACTCCACGACCCCTATAATAATCCGTTACCTCTCTTCTACCATCTATAGAGACTAGTAATGTATCTAACTTAGCTAGATATCTAGGCTTCAATTTATTCAATCTTATTGCATTAGTCTGAATGATATACCTACTTGCATTAATATGGTCCATAATCTTCTCAACTAGATCAATCCTCATTAAAGGATCCCCACCATAGAATACAATTATTGGTTCTGGATCATAGCTTAGAAATCTCTTAAGTATACTTAAATCATAGGATAAATGAATCGGCTGTATCCTACTATCTGGTGTATTCTGGCAGTAAATACATTTTAAACCACAAACTTGCGTAACGATGATGTAGTATAGCATTACACTAAAATCTATGATATCGCTAGTAAGTATAAGTA
>CAZHBK010000219.1:0-2165 GCA_964530465.1 uncultured Nitrososphaeria archaeon
GCTTAAGGGAGCACGGAACATAAAAGATGATAGAGACAGGGTCATAACTCTGGCCTTCATAGCTAAGGCGTTAGTCCTCATCGGAGAGACAAAAGAGGCATATAACGTAATCAAAGAAGCACTAAATATAATAGAAAAGATTAAAAAAGACAACGTCTCACTAGCGTTCGTAGCTGGAGCGTTGGCTTGTATTAAGATAGATGAGGCCCTTGATATAGCAAAGAAAGCTGATGATCATGATTTTGTTCTATCTCATATAGCTGAGGATCTAGCTTCTATCGGTAGAGTAGATGAGGCGCTCGGTATAATAGAGATGGTTAAACGTGTCATTCGTAAATGTATGGCTATTCGGGGAATAACAAAGGTTCTAAGGTCCTATGACGAGATAGTTAAAGTGGTTGATATAATTGATAGGATTAGACTAGAATGCCTGGCTAGAATGCCTAAAACTAAAGTGTTTGAGCTAGAATGCCTAATTGATGCCTTTGTCTATACGATCATGGCATTACTCTCAATGGATAAGCAAGATGAGACAAAAGATATAGTGAGTAAAGTTCTTAAGGCTCTTGATCTAATGAGAAGTGTGTATGGGCAAGGAGAAACGGATCTCGTTCACAGCTATGTGGCCATAGCTCTGGCTTCTATTGGCAAGATGGACGAGGCCTTTAATGCGTTAAAGAATATTAAGGGTGATCTCCGAAGGGACCTTGCCCTTTATGGCATGGCTGGTGTGTTGGCTTCAGCAGGTGAAGTAAATGGAGCCCTAGCCATAGCAAAGAATATCGAACGTGATTCCCTAAGGGAAGAGACCTTTAGTGAGATGGCTAGGGCATTAGCTTTAAGAGGCATGGAAAAGGAGGCGCTTAAAATAGTAAAAGCGAATATAAAGAACCCGTTTTATGTTGTGAAGGCACTTGTCCATATAGTAGAGGCATTTTCCCGTGACATCTCAGCTTCTCTCGTCCTTGAGTGGCCGGATGTGCTCGTGCTTAACTCGCCTCAAGAACTCTCGGCAACACTATCCGTTAGATCCGTTGATAGCTCCTTTAAGGAACTCTCAGTAGTCTTCTCCGGGCAGGAGGGCGCCGTGAGAGTAGAGCCAGACCGTATCAGCTTCTCCCCCCTGAAAGCTGGCTCGACTATAATACGCCGCGTTAAGATAACACCTCTAAGAGCGGGACAGGCGAAGCTCCAGATCATCCTACAGCCTACGGGCATCAAGCGGTCCTTTAACATGGAAGTGGTGGAGGCTTTATCGCTCAGGCGGGTGCCCCCCGAAAGACCCTCCATTCAAGTCTCAGAGACGTTCTCCATCCCCAAGCCCATGCCTCCTTCGCCAAAAGTGGAGCAGCCGGGCTTCCTCCACGCCCGGCTGCTTAAGCCCAAGCGTAAGAGACTCGTAGGGCGCCCCTTAGCCATCAAGCTGCCCGGTATAGAGACTAAGCCCCTGCAGGAAGGCTTCCAACTCCAGCTCAGCAGGCCCCTCTACGGTGGCCCAGAGGTGCCGGTGATAAAGGCCTTCATAGGCTCAGGGGGCATGGCCGAGGTATACCTGGCCACCCTCGGGGGCCGTGAGGTGGCCGTCAAGCTGCCCCTGTTGGCCCGGCCTTGGAGGACCTTGGAACGTGAGGAGCAGGAGGCCATCCTGCGTGAGGCCGAGCTCCTGGCCAAGCTCAAGCACCCTAACATAGTGGCCGTCCTAGCCTACGGCACCGGCCCCTTCATCTGGATGGCCATGGAGCTCATGGAGGGCGGCTCCCTCAGGGCCGCCCTGAGCCAATATTACTCTAAGGGTCTGCCGATCAGGGAGGCCGTGCTAATGGGCATCCAACTCGCCGACGCCTTAGACCATATCCACCATTATGGCATCGTTCATAGGGATATCAAGCCCAGCAATATCCTCTTCACGGCCGACGGGGTGCCCAAGCTGGCCGACCTAGGCCTAGCCAAGATCATGATGGCGTCCTCCAGCTCCAGGGATCTGAGGGCCGCCGTTGGCACCCTGCCCTACCTGGCCCCAGAGCAGCTGAACCCGGACAAGATGGGCAAGCCGGACTGGCGGACCGATATCTGGCAGCTGGGCGTGGTGCTATACGAGGCCCTAACGGGCCAGAACCCCTTCATGGCTGAGGCCGCCACGGAGGTTGAGGTGATAGGCCGTGTCC
>CAZHBK010000220.1:0-2156 GCA_964530465.1 uncultured Nitrososphaeria archaeon
AACGCATTATGTAAGGCATTCTATAGGGAGGAAAGAACAATATAAGGATCCATAAAATACCCTAACCAGGAATGATGAATAAGATAATTGATAATTAATTATAAAAAGAAGGGAGGGTTGTGAAGATTATAATTTAGATATTCGCTCACTAGCTTCTTTCACATATCTATCAAGTAGATAGCTTGCCTCACCTGATATGTGTTTTATTTTTGATGAAATCTGAGAGTATAACTCTTTTATGTTTAACTCTATCTCCTTAACTCTATCTCTAACACTTATATCTTTCTTAGATGCCGTCTCCTTTATACGGTTGATATACGAATTTAATTCGATCCCTGTTATTGGCTCTAATGCAAGTTCTATTACGAATTCCTTAATGGATTCAAGTTCATTAGCTCTAACCTTAGACTTACTGGCATACTCTGTAAGCATATGTTTCAATTCTCTATCTGCCGTCTCCCTACTTAATTCATCATATATCTGGGATAGAGTTGATTCAAACTCAGATAATCTTGAAAGTAGTGAACTTAACGTATACTTCTCTGACACTAATTACCACCATCTAGTTATAATTACCTGTTTATCTGTAACTAAGTCTAATGCATCTATCTGACCATGAACTACTCCGAAGAAGCTCTCCTTCATACCTGCGAATGGGAAGAAAGCCATTGGTGCTGCGATACCAATATTAATACCTATATTACCTGCTTTAACCTTTCTCCTAAACTCACGTGCATACTTACCGCTACTCGTATATATGCTTGCTGCATTACCATATCTAGTACCGTTAGCCATTTCAATTGCTTGCTCTAATGTATCAGCTCTTATAACTGTAGCTACAGGCCCGAATATTTCCTCTTGAGCGATAGTCATATCTGGTGATGCATCTTCAAAGACGGATGCACCTAGGAAGTAACCTTTAGAGTATTCCTCAGGAACACTATACTTCCTACCATCTAATGTTAGTTTAGCACCCTCCTCAATACCTTTCTCAATATAATATAATACTCTCTCCTTACCCTTCTTAGTTGCTAATGGACCCATTTCAACACTCTCATCTAATCCATATCCTAGCTTGAGTTTAGAGGCTAATTCCTTGAATTTAGGAACTACTTTATCATATGCCTCTCCAACAGGTATTAATACGGAGTTAGATAGGCATCTCTGTCCTGTATTACCGAAGAAGGATGATATTAGGTTCGGAATTGCCTTCTCCATATCTGCATCAGGCATTACAATTGCATAGTTCTTAGCACTACATTGACAGCATGCTCTCTTACCATGTTTAGCAGCTAATTCGTATACGCGTTTTGCAACAGCTGTAGACCCTACGAATGCGACTGCCGCAACATCCTTATGCGTGATTAATCTCTCACCTTGCTCCTTCCTACCATATATGACGTTGAAAACGCCTGGAGGTAGTTTAACTTCTTCATGTAGGATTTTATTTAACCAGTAGAATGCTACTGGTGTAATCTCACTTGGTTTGACTACTACTGTATCACCGACTACTAATGCATGTGGTATGAACCAGAATGGACTCATTACAGGGAAGTTAAAGGGTCCTATTACTGCAACAACACCTACTGGAACTCTAATCTCAGTTTCATCAATGCCGGCAGCTATCTGATCCATATGCTTACCTTTATATAGTGTATATGCTATGGATATTGCAGTCTCAATATTCTCAATCAATCTTCTCATCTCTCCACGTGCTTCATCAATTGTTTTACCATGGTTTTGAGTTATAATCCTAGCTATCTCCTCCTTATGAGTCTCAAGGGACTCCTTCATCTTAAATAAGTACTGTATTCTACGAGGCATTGGAAGCTCACTCCATGAATCAAATGCTTCAGCAGCTGCCTCAATAGCTTCATCGACTTCATCAATTGTTACAAATGGAACCTTCGCTATAACTTCATCCTTAGCTGGATTTACGACATCAAACCATTCCTCAGTCTGTGAATCTCTAAACTCGCCGTTAATATATATTGGAATTTTGCCATACTCCTTCTGAACTTCGGGGAGAATAGCCATAGACATCATCCTCCAAGATATAACCAATAACTAAGTAAACTAAGTATAAATATGTTTCATGAAACCTTATAAAAATTTTGAAAATATAAAACATAATTATTTATGATTAAATCATTTTC
>CAZHBK010000221.1:0-2077 GCA_964530465.1 uncultured Nitrososphaeria archaeon
ATATCTAACATACTCTTTATCCTTCAACTCATTAACTATATTAAATAAGTACTCTGGATCTACATCTATACCAGTTATAGATATCACTCCATACCCTAACTTTTTAACATCAATCCTTATAGTATACTTCCTTATAACTCCTAATTGCTCTAACCTCCTAATCCTCTTAATTACAGCAACATCACTCAACCCAAGCCTCTTAGCTATATCAACATATGTAATCCTAGAATTCCTCGATAGGATTCTAAGTATCTCCATATCCTTATTATCTAAAGGTATGCTGCTCAACCTAAACCACCACTGCAGATTATAAGTGAAATATAAGCTAACTGGAATAACATTAAATGGAATGGTATTATTTTACTTTAACTTCTTTCTCGTAAACCCATAATCCATGTAGATTACAGTAGCTTACAACACTTAATATGCCTGGTTTATCAAGTTTTATTTTTAACGTAAGTTCCGGCTCAATATATGTAGGTGTTAAATCTATAGATGCTATTAATATCGGGTTAAACCTTCTTCCCTTCTCAATAAAGTATACTTCAATTCTTCTAATTGAGTGATTTAGTGTATTTGGATGAGGACTAACATAGATGTTAATGTTAAACGGCTGACCTATAGTTATCTCGTCGGGCATATCGACTTTAGGCATATGCGATTCAATTTTAGATTCTAAATCTGCTCTCCCCTTAACATCATCAAGTGAATATAAATTCTCCTTTAGCTTCATGATTATACACCAATTAACATTAGTTAGAATTTCTAATAAAATATTTAGTCTTTCAATATAATGCACTTTATAAATTTAACCATTATATGTATATGTGTTAGTGATATTATTTAAACTGTTAGATTTTTTAACCTTATAATTAGCATTTCTATAGATTATAATTTATCTCTCTAACTATTATTCAATTGGATTTAGGGTGGTGTATAATGGTTGTAAGTATTCCGGTTATTGGAGAGAGATTTCCGGAAATGGATGTAGTTACAACTCATGGTAAGATTAGATTACCTGATTACTTTAGTGGTAAGTGGTTTATATTATTTAGCCATCCAGCTGATTTCACTCCAGTATGTACTACTGAGTTTATAGCATTTGCTAAGCGATATGACGACTTTAAGAAGCTTAATACAGAGCTTATTGGGTTGAGTGTTGATAGTGTATGGAGTCATATTAAATGGATTGAATGGATAAGAGAGAAGTTTAATATTCAAATTCCATTCCCAATAATAGCTGATCCAGGTGGTGAGATTGCATCTAAGTTGGGCATGCTCCATGCTCAATCTAAAACACATACTGTAAGAACCGTATTTGTAGTTGACTCTAATGGTATTATTAGAGCAATACTATATTATCCTCAGGAGGTAGGGAGGAATCTAGATGAGATACTGAGACTACTTAAAGCTCTACAAGTAAGTGATAAATATAAGGTGGCTCTACCAGCAAACTGGCCGAATAATGAAGTAATAGATGGAAGAGCTATAATACCACCAGCAACAACAATTGATGAAGCAAGTGAGAGGCTTAAAGAATATGAATGTTTTGATTGGTGGTTCTGCCATAAGGAAATATCTAAGGAGGAGGCTGAAGAAGCAAGAAAGTTCCTAAAGAGAGTAGCAGGAGTAGAATGAAGAGTAATTAGATATAGAAGTTAAGGTGTAAGCTTCAACATAGTTTATTTATAATCTACAAATATTACTTATTTCTCAGGAAGAAGTTTGCTGGGCTTCCAGTGGTTTTATAATTACTCTATCTCCAATAGCTTGGCCGGGTAGGTTTGGTTTGAAGACTACTCTAACTACATTATTGCTTCCATGATGTCTTATTACAGTTCCAATATATCTATTACCATACTTATCAACATATTCAACAGTATAACCTATAATCTTCCTAACACCCTCTCCATCTAAATCTGGAACTCTAACTAATACCTGATTTGGGTTTTGAGTTTTAGGTCCTTTTCTAAATCCAAGTATGATCCCCTTATACATAGGTAACACCTCCATAATCATCATATAGCCTGGTTGGATTTAGAAGGGGTACTATCCGATTCCATATCAACATTAAATA
>CAZHBK010000222.1:0-2062 GCA_964530465.1 uncultured Nitrososphaeria archaeon
GTGCTATAAAGATTATGAAGCTGTAAAGTTTAGGAATAAAATGATTAGAAAAAAGTAAGGAGGCTAAGAAGGTCTCGAATATGTATATTGCGTATTAATTACATGCTTGCTTCTACTTCTTTAACTACGTCTCTGAATATCTCGAGTCCTTTGTTCATTAATTCTTCTGATATTATTAATGGTGGTAGGAATCTAATGATGTTTGCATATGGGCCTGCCTTCCATACTAGTAGTCCCTTCTTAAAGCATTTCTCGATTATAGCTTTAGTTATTTCTTTATGAGGTTCTTTAGTCTTCTTATCCTTTACGAATTCAATACCTATCATTAATCCCCTTCCTCTAACCTCACCAATATATTTTGATTCAGCCATTAAATCATTTAGATACTTCAATGCTTCATTTCCAACCTTATTAACGTGGTCTAATAGGTTGTTCTCTTTAGCGAAGTCTAATGCTGCCGCAATTGCAGCCATAGCTACTACATCTCCTCTAAATGTTCCTGCATGTGAGCCTGGAGCCCATACATCCAAATCCTTCCTATACATTATACCTGCTAATGGTAATCCAATACCTCCAAGTGATTTAGCCATTGTAATTATATCTGGGTTTATACCTGAATACTCACAAGACCACCATTTTCCAGCTCTACCCAATCCAGCTTGTATCTCATCTACAATTAATACAACATCATTCTTCCTAGCTAACTTCTCAACACCCCTTAGGAAGTCGTCAGGTGCTATTATAATACCACCCTCACCCTGTATAGGCTCTATAATTATAGCAGCTGGTTTAGGTATTCCAGAGTATGGGTTTTCAAGCATGTATTCTAGATATGCTAGGCAAGCCTCACTACACTCTTTAGGATCATCTAATCCAAATGGACATCTATATGTATATGGATATGGTGCGAAATGTACTTCAGGACCTAATGGTGCATATGGTTCTTTAAAACCTCTACCGCTTGTAACTGCTAGTGCAGTTGTAGTCTGACCATGATATGAATTAGTAAATGCAATTACAACACGTCTCTTAGTATAATACTTAGCTAGTTTAATCGCTGCTTCTACAGCATCAGAACCAGTGGGCCCGCCATATACGATTTTAGCATTATTCTTAAGTTGTCCAGGAGCTATATCTAAAAGCCTTTTATCTAACTCAACCCTTGCTTTAGTTGGAAAATCAAGTGTATGAGTAATCTTCCTAAGCTGCTCCACAGCCTTCTCAAGGACTTTAGGATTTGAATGTCCAAAGTTTAAGACGGATATTCCAGAGAAGAAATCAATATATACATTTCCATCTACATCACGGATCGTAGCACCTAACGCACTCTCAGGTACTAAGGGGTATACTGCTTTAGGATATAATACGACTCCACCCTCATACTCATTCTGAAGCTTTATTATCTCCTTTGCTTTAGGACCTGGAGGTTCAACGACTATCTTTGGTGCCTCTGGAAAATGGATATCTTCAAACATAAAACCACCTAATGAACATAGTTAATGGAATTCGTATAATATATTAAACATATTCAAGACTATAGTAGCCTTTAAGGAATATATACGATTTACGATTAAAATGTATCTAAATATACATGTTAAAATAACTTTCTCATGTGAGGTTAGATAGATATCTGAAATCGACGACTATAAGATTTTTAATCCCAGGTATTATCTTTAAATAATCTAATATGTTCACTCTAGGTAGATCTGGTAGATCGCGTCTCCAGATACTTGATAATCCAGTAATTATATCATTTAAATCAATTGAAGGCTCGATCTCATTATAGATTTGATGTAATCTGGAGAATACTCTAGCAATTGATGGTGTATACCTCCATAAGTGATATCTCTTAAAATCATCATAACTTATATATTTAGAATACCATCTCTTATACTCCCTTCTTAAAACATCCTCTATAAATTCCTCATCCTCAAGTATACATGATTTATTTAACTCATGTAATCCCTTATATGGGCATAGAAAGCATGATACCCGAGTACATCCAGATAGATAGTCTGGATGTATTATATTATATTCTCTACAGAGTCTAATAATATCAAAT
>CAZHBK010000223.1:0-2058 GCA_964530465.1 uncultured Nitrososphaeria archaeon
TTATATATCTTTAATATAATTTCATAGTAAGTATTGTAGAATACTTAAATAAACTTTGAAACTTATATTTATTTTAGCTATGAAATATTCTGGACTTCCATTTATTACATCAACTATTATTTTAATTATAGTTGTTATTGGATCCATCATACTTCTTCAGAGTAGGCTTTATGAACTTATATTTACCTTTACATCTACTTATTCATTCTCGCCTGATTTAGAGATTGCTAATGCATACTATGATTATAAAGGTTTTATATATCTGTATGTCTTTAATCACGGTAAAGAATATGAGATTATTGATAGGGCATATATAATTGGATACTCATTCTTTAGAGTACTGGATATTGATGGTGGAGCCGTAGTAATACCTCCCGGCCATGCTGCAGTAGTTAAACTTATTATTAAGGATTCAATACCTCCGGGATATTATACTGTGAAGATTGTTTCAAAGAGGGGTTCTATCGCAATTGTTAAGATATTAGTTTATAAGCCAAAATCTGGTTTGACTCACAAGTTATCCTATAGATATCTAGCTTAAATACCAAGAGTAATTAATAATAGTGTACTTCCTCAATCTTTAATTAAATCTTAATATACTTCTCTTCATAACAATCTCATCATCAGTTTATTCCATTCCCTCTAAGTCTTGCATACTTTCAGTTCTTTTTATTGCTTCTAGTATACTTTTATTTTTCATTTATAAGCTTTATCGTTTGGTTTTTCTTCGACTCTCCCAGGGAAAAGCTAGCCGTTAGATAACCATGTAGATTCTCTCTTATAGTATTTTAAAGCATTTCTGAGTGGAGTGGATAGCTATGGTAATGTATTGTATGTGGTTGGACTATTAAGAATAGAGTGGCTTCAACCACATATATTTATTAACTATATATTATTATCTTAGTGATAGTAAAGTATGCTACATAAGGAGAGAGATAGAAAGCTATAAACCCTGATCATGGCGATGATGATAGCAAGGTATTATGAAGTATTTGATGATTGAAGCGAATTGCTCTGAGCCATCTATGATAATGGGGTTATCTAATTATGCTTAAGATATTTGAATATGGTAAGATTTCAGATGATTTGAAGAGTGAGATTCTAGATATTATAAATTTGGTCTTATCTAAATCGGATCGGAAAACCCCGTATATTGAAGTTTTATTATTTGAGAAATTGAATGATTTGAAAGATTTCATATATAGGGAGGCGTCTGAATTAGGTCTTCATCAATCAGCGATTCAGAATATTTATTTCGCAATGCATGATGCATATCGAGGATGGCCTAGGATACTAATATGTTTAGAGTTATTGAATAAACTACCTAATGAAGTTTGGAGGGGTGGTATACAGCATGAAGTTGGACATGCAATACTTCATGGCTCTTTAGAATACTATCTATTCTCACTACCGAAGAATCTAGCAGATCTATGTTATAAGTTTAATATGGAGTCATTCCAATGCTTTAACCTACTCTATTTTATATCAGTAGCGGTTAAAGATTATGAAGTATCAAAGTACTTAATTAAACTTAATTTCACAAGAGACCAATACCCCTTCATAAAGTATAACCTGCATCTAGATGAGGAAGAAATAATGTATTGGAATATACTTGCAGATGAAGCATCGAGAATAATATACACATTCTTGATATACAAGACAATTTCAGCATCAATTCCATTCCTAGAGATCGATGAATATCGCGAGAGTATCAATGAGTTGATTGAAGATATGATTGAGATATTAGATGATAGGTATAGGAGTTTGATATACCTCTTAATAAATATGTTTAGAGATTTTGATATTGATACACGCAATAATATTTATCATGTAGCTAATGAATTAAATAAACTTCTTGAGGAGGCCGGTATCACTTAAGATTATATTTTAACTCCTAATTCATTAAGTACTCTCTCAAACGACTTCCAGACCTCGTCATCTATTGGAATTCCATCTTTAACTCTCTGCATGTAAATTCTATACTCTGGCTCTCCAGGCATTAAAATTTCAACATTTGAATCTCTAGGTAATGATTTTAACGTATTTATATATCTAGAT
>CAZHBK010000224.1:0-2054 GCA_964530465.1 uncultured Nitrososphaeria archaeon
TATATAAGTATGGATATTATGAAAATTCACATAGCGTTGTTAAATTATTGAATGTAGTTAGTAGGTTAGGGGGTGATACATCACAAGAGTTATTTAGAGCTGCTGAATTACTAGATAGATTTTATATACCTACCAGATATCCGAGTGCATGGCCTTATGGTCCTCCATGCAAGCATTATAGTGAGGAGGACGCTAATATAGCTATTGATAACGCTAGGAAGATACTAGATTATGTAGAGGATAATATAAAAGGAGTTGAGATTTAGGAAAAAGAGTTTAAAATAGAGTTTAAAGAAAAAGGTTAAAACTTCATCCTATTTTACTCTTCGGGTGGTGATATCTCTCCACTCTTCTTTCCTGCTCCTTTCTCTTCTTTTAGTCTGCTTGCTGCTATTACATCGTCTATTCTTAATATCATTGATGCTACTTCAGTACCACCCTTAATCATCTGCTCCTTTACAATTGCTGGTTCAAAAATCTCTTTACTCCACATGTCTGCTACTTTACCTTCAAATACATCTACTCCATACCATTTCTTACCCTCACTATGAGCTGCCCTCAACTCGGTCTCAATATCAATAGTATCAAGACCTGCATTCTCAGCAAGCGTTAATGGTATTGTCTCTAATGCATCTGCAAATGCTTTAGCAGCAAGCTGCTCTCTGCTAGGTAGTGTATCAGCCCACTTCCTAATCTCCTTAGCTAACTCAGCTTCTATAGCACCACCACCAGCAACGATGTATGGCCTTAATATTGCATCTCTAACAACGTAGAGTGCATCATGAATACTCCTCTCAGCTTCATCAACAACTCTCTCATTACCACCTCTAACTAAGATGGTTACACTCTTTGGATTCTTACATCCCTCAATGAATACATACTTATCATTCTCGATCTTCCTTTCTTCTACTAGTGCAGCCTCACCTAGATCTTCAGGTGATAACTCATCTATGTTATTTACAATTCGTGCACCGGTAGCTTTCGCCAATTTCTCCATATCGCTCTGTTTTACTCTTCTAACTGCTAGTATTCCTGCCTTAGCTAGATAGTGCTGTGCAATATCATCAATACCCTTCTGACAAATAACAACATTAGCACCAGTAGACTTAATCCTATCAACCATGTCTTTCAATATCTTCCTTTCCTCCTCGATGAAGAGCCTAATCTGCTCAGGACTTGTTATATTGATTCTAGCATCGAATTCAGTCTTCTTTACTTCTAGTGGTGCATTTATTAATGCAATCTTAGCGTTTTCAACCCTCTTAGGCATACCACTATGAACAACCTCCTTATCTAAGACGATGCCTTCTACAAACATTGTATCTCTAATACTACCTCCATGCTTCTTCTCAATCTTAACATCGTCTAAATCGATCTTAGGCTTTCCATCTACATAATTCGTGATATATCTAACTGCTTTAACAGCTAACTCCGCAAGATACTCCCTATCCGCTGCTACGAGCTTGCTACTCATTGCTGTCATTGCTATCTTTTTTAGTGTTTCATCGTCATTTGGATCTATCTTAACTGAAATTTCATTTAAGATCTCAATAGCCTTCTTAGCCGCTTTCTTAAATCCTTCAACGATTATTGTTGGATGTACGTCTTTATCTATTAGTTCTTCTGCTTTGTCTAGTAGTGATCCTGCGAATACTACTACTGATGTTGTTCCATCTCCTACTTCTGCATCTTGTGCTTTAGCTACTTCAACCATCATTTTAGCTGCTGGATGCTCAATCTCCATCTCTTTAAGCATTGTAGCACCATCATTAGTAATAACTACATCACCAAGACTATCAACAAGCATCTTATCCATACCCTTAGGACCAAGACTACTACGAACAATCTCAGCAACAGTCTTAGCAGCAAGAATATTCCTACGCATAGCCTCACGACCAGCACTCCTAGTAGTACCCTCCTTCAAGATCAATACTGGTATAGCTTGCGTAGTTAAAGGCGCCTGCTGAGGTTGAGATGACATATCACATACACCTCCGAAAATTCACCATCTAAAAAGTATGAAATCCAGAGAGATAAAAGTTTTTAGTATAAAT
>CAZHBK010000225.1:0-2050 GCA_964530465.1 uncultured Nitrososphaeria archaeon
AGTATGGTTGGAGGGGCTACCTCTTACCAAAACTTTTACCCCTTGGAAGATGGAGGGCGCTGATAATAACGGGATTTCTATGGTGGTTATGGCATACACCGCTAATGCTAATAGCGCCAACAACTACTCATGCTCACTCCATAGAGCTCTTAGCACTAATATTCACAAGCCTCCTAGCAACTATATTAGTTAACATTGTATTTGCTTGGATATTCTATGCCTCACAAAGTATATTTACAGCGGCATTAGCACATGCATCATATAATCAAGCGGCTAGAGCACTAACCATATTCATAAAAGTAAACTCACTAGCATTTAATACGATAACAGTGGTGCTGCTTGCACTAGTTGTCTTCATACTCCATAAGCTTAAACAAATAGATAAAATTGGTCCAATCTCCTAAGCTCAATTGCCTCTACCTACATTACCTTTAAAAGGAAATATAAGCTGAAATTCTATCCTTCAATACCTCTTTAAACTCGTAAACTTTAAGCTCATAACAGTACTTAGAATTCCATCTACATCACAAATCCGTCATTTTAACCTTTCCTATCTCTTCTCATATCTTCACTGCTTAAAGAGAATTAAGAGGTAAGTTGGGAATTTTAATTATTTGTAATCTTCACTTCAAGCTAAAATTTGGTACACTTTTATAGTCTATTATTTAGGACTCAATCCATACTTGGTCTTTTCCATGGAGTAAGCTTAAGCACCTCCCTAAGTATCCCCTTTAGTTCTTCATTTCCAATTCTATTTAGAACGTCCTCTATTAGTATGGTGCGAAAAGATACAGAAAGAAATAAAAAATGCTATGTCTTATGATTTCTGCCTCGTAAAGGTTACAAGTCTATTACGATTAGTGAGGAAGTTTATAACTTAGCTAAGAGGATATATAATAAGTATCGTAAATCATTTTCAACTATGAGAATAAAGAATGTAAGTGAGCTTGTAGAAAAGGCAATAATACATTACATTGTAGGAGTACTAAAAGAGAATCCTACCGAATTGCTGAAAACTAACGGAGATAAACTAAGTAAGACCAATAGAAAATAAAATTAAATATTTCATTTTTGCATAAAATGTAAACTAAGAGCTTAAACTATAATGCTTCTGTCTAATAGTTGATAATACATGTCTAATTGTTATCTCGCTCCCTGCATTAGTAGACGGAGGAGTAGGAGTTTATACTGATTGGTATGAATAGAAGCTATATAAGTATATGCATAGTGTGAAGTTCGCTTAATGCATGTAACTACATAAGGCATGCATACTAATAAAAGAGAATAAAAAGTATATCACTTGTACCGTACATTTATGTACACATAAGTTGCAGAACGGTAACCGAATCATCACTTGTTTGGAGGATATAAATGGATATATCAAAATATATAAAGATATCTCCAGCAAAATTTTAAACTCTATCTATCTAACTCATATATAGCTTCTTAATCTTCTCCTTAAACCTCTTTAACTCAACTATATACCTCTCGTGCATCCCATCACCAATTAAGATATCTCTAGAATACGCTGAAACTTTAAATACTAGCTTCCTACCTTCAACCTTTTGAAGCCTAGCTTCAACAACTACATCCACGCCTAATGGTGCTGGATTCAAATGTCTAACATCTACATGAGTACCTACAGTTGTATATCCCTCAGGCAGGTATCTCTCAACACACTCCCAGGCAGTAAGCTCCATCCAGCCGATCATCACAGGTGTAGCAAGAACACTAACACCACCACTACCTAAAGTCTTAGCAGTATACTCCTCGGTAACCTTAAAAATCCTCCTACATGTTAAGTCTTCGGGAAACTCAAATATACTCATAACATCTCTATAATATCTCACACAATATATTACCTTTCAATCTTAAAAATATAGATAATTAGTGTTAAATTAGCAACTACTCTTAGGATATATCCTAATTATTTATCAATTACCTCTTAGATTTTAGTAGTCTTGATTATAACCTAACCTTGAGATTAATTTGCATGAAATGTTTGGATTGATATTACGTAAGCTACCGTCCTCTATGGATTAGAGTACAG
>CAZHBK010000226.1:0-2038 GCA_964530465.1 uncultured Nitrososphaeria archaeon
ATCTAAATTTAATATGATATATCTAGATATGACTACCGATTCAATAATAGTATACGATAAGAATAACTTTCTTAGAAACATACTAAATAGAGTTGTTAAATTACTCAGGAAGTTAGGATCGGTAAAGGTAGTCGACGGTAATACTTGGTTCTGGATACTCAAACCTGATTTAAGATTAGGTGAGGAGATCAAACTTGAGATCTAACAGAGAGTTAGCATCAGCCTATCTTAGAGATGCAGAATATTCATATGAGGAGGCTTTAAATGCATTCAATAAAGGATTATACCATAGAGTAATTAGGAGATGTCAGGAAGCAGTAGAGTTAGCATTAAAAGCATTATTAAGATATTTAGGTGTAGAGTATCCTAAGAGTCACGATGTAAGCCCATTACTATACAAGATTAAGGATCTTCTTCCAGATTTTATAAAAGATTCACTAGATTTCATATCACATCTAAGTTTAGAATTATCAATGGAGAGAGGACCTTCATTTTATGGTGATGAGAATAAAGCATTACCACCAGCTAGATTATACAATAAAACATATGCTGAATCAAAATTACATGATACTAGAAAGTTACTAGATATAATTCAGAAAGCGATAGAATAACTAGAATAGATACGACTTAAAGATAGTTTTATAATTCGATAATAATTTCATCTCCTATACTAACTTTAAACTTACTTGATGCAGACCCCCTATTTACTGCTAATTCTATTAGATTAAAGCTATCTGGTATTAATAATGGTTCTCCAATACCAACTTCCTCATAAGATCTAGAAAGTCTCGCTTTAACAACCTTATTAGAGACGTAGACGTTATAGTATCTACCGAATTCCATTAATCCATCCCTAATGTATCTAGCTGGTACATTCAATACTATATTTCCGAATGAATCCACATATACAACCTTAGAGCGGATTCTTCCACTTTTATCAATTCTAGACTCTTCAAACTCTATAGCCTTAGTTATATTAGATTTAATACCAAGTTCAGATGGATCTACTCCAAGACTTAAATATGCTGCAGCTGGAGCGAATATATCCCTACCATGGAATGTATATGAAATCTCCTTACCAGCGAAATACTTTGATTTTAAATTAATTTCATACACTGATTCAATACCATCATCAGATGCAGCAAGGGTTAAAACGCCATTATCCGGACCTATAAAATAGTAGTTTTTAGATTTAATTATAATCGGCTTTCTAGAACCACCAACTCCTGGATCAACTACAACTACATGAATTGAATCTTTAGGAAAATATCTATATGCAGTTCTTAGTATAAACCCAGCGATATAGATATTATGCTTAGGGACTCCATGTGTGATATCGATTATACGAGCATTAGGGTTAATTGATAAAATAACTCCTTTCATACAGCCAACATATGGATCGTCAGATCCAAAATCTGTAAGTAAAGTAATAACTGCCACTCTAAAACACCCCATATAATAGTTGATGAGGATTAAGGGAGTACTTATCGATATTATGATCATTTAATTGTATGATATTGAGTATATCAGCCCACTCCGTGCTCATCACCTTAGTCTCAGCGTACCGCGCCACCACTTCATCATCTAGGAAAATATATCTATCGTCTGGAATTAATAAAATATTCATGGATTTTTACCATATGTAACTCCCACTAACAATTTTTAATCTAAATTTTATTTTACTGAAACTTATAGTTGAAATGTGTAATGTTGGGTTTTGCATGGTTGCCCTCTAGATACATACATTTTAAGATCGTTTAAATTCATTATTATTGATGCTAATGTCTCACATTGCAATTCTTTAGGTGTTTTTGGATCTAAATGTCTACATATTGAATTTGGATAATTACTATGATCTTTAAATGCATCTTTAAAATATTCTAAATCTATCTTATCTCTAGATCTCAATATTTCCCTCAATCTATCATATCTCGTTACAGTATCTGGATATACCTTAGGTACTTCATCCCTGTAATCATATATCTTTATAAAATGATTTGTATGTACTATTATGCCATAAATAGGTGTTATATAGTTT
>CAZHBK010000227.1:0-2022 GCA_964530465.1 uncultured Nitrososphaeria archaeon
CTAAACTTTAGAATCCACCTAATCTTAAACCTTCTAAGGTCTAAATACCTATATCTAATCTTAATAGGTATGCTAGATCTAGCTAGATCAATTAGTGAGAGAGGCGCTGGTTTTAATCCTCCAGATAATAACTTTATATTTGAAACTCTAATCTCAACACCTCCAGGAGCTCTAAAATCTCTAGTAATAAGCCCACTTATAGCCACATATGAATCTCTAGGTAATTTAATCGCATATTTATAAAGATCTCCATTGAATCTCTTATCAATTACACACTGGATTCTAGTATACCAATCTCTAATTATTAGGAATAACTTACTACCTACATCCATTATAGTTTCAATCCATCCACATACTGTACGATGCTCGCCTACATACTTATTTAACTCATTACCTGAGATTCTATCCTTAATATAATACTCATATGGTCTAACTCTAATAACAACATCCTCATATAACTTGTTGGAGGTGGGTTTAGCCTGTTCTACTTTAGGCTTAACGTATTTAAGAGTGATGCTTGCTACCTTACGTGGATCAATAGAATATCCTCTAGCTTCAAACTCCTTAACAATCCTACCTACTATATAATCTAGAACTCTATCGCTTTTTGATAAATTGATATTCTTCACAATATTACGTACATGCTCCTCAATCATGCTATCTGATACTTCTATACACGATTTAATAGCTTCACGTGGAGAGCCTGTTAGGATATCTCTAATTTTATACTCACTTATTAATCCGCTTTCTATAAGTTCAATAAGTGATGTAAGTGTATTGATAGCATTATCTAAATCTTTAGATCTCCTCAGAAGCATATAGCCATGGTTTGTTATTATTTTAGCAGTTAGTTTAACTAACTTATTATCAGAATCTTTACCTAAAGTTCTAATAACTCCCGTAAATAGCTTATACAGCTTGATATCTTTTGATATTAAATCTGCATAATGCTTAGGCAGTGAGTATATGTTTGTTAATTCATCATATATTTCATCTTCAGTTTTAGGCATATCTCTTAATGCTTCACTAATTAAATCCTTAATATTGATCCTCGGTATATTTGGATCGGGGAAATATCTATACTCAGCCTCATACTCTTTCTCTCTTATTGAAATAGTCACTCTTCTTCTATCATCCCAATGCCTAGTTTCATATCCTACTTCAAGACCCTCCTCAAGATACCTCCTTAATCTAATAATCTCAAATCTCAATGCTTTCTCCACGTCTTTCGGAGATCCAATATTCTTAATCTCAATTCTCCCAATACCACCTAATGATATATTTGCGTCGCATCTTACTACAGCATCAATATCTGGATCCAGAACACCTACGCATTTTAAAACTCTTATTAATTTCTCTAAGAATTTTCTAGCCTCTTCGGGAGATTTGATATCTGGTTCTGTAACTACTTCAATTAATGGATTCCCAGATCTATTATAATCTATTAATACATAGTCTGATTCTCCTAATCCAGACGGATGTATTAATTTTGCTGGATCTTCCTCAATTTGAACTCTCCTAATTCTAACGATCTTATTATTTGATAATCTCAAATAGCCTCCAACACCTAATGGGTAGAATCCACCTCCAGAATATTGCGTTATCTGATATCCTTTAGGAAGATCGGGGTAGAAGTAATGCTTTCTATAGAACTGGATTACATCTGATATTTTAGAATTCAATACTTTAGCAGCTCTAATAGCATAATATATAGCTTTCTTATTAGGTTGTGGAAGACTCCCTGGAAGGCCCATACATGTAGGACATACATATTGGTTTGGCCTAGATGGTTTTACTCTACTAGTATTAGGACAGCTACAGAATAGTTTAGTCTCAACAGATGTTATAGGAATATGGACTTCAAGACCAATCTTAATATCGAGCGATTCAATAATAACCACCTCAGTCTCTTTCCCAAGATCAAATAATCCTAATCTATACTCATCATTATTTAAAGATTTTCCGCTTTAATTTAAAACGATCCATTATATAATAGTATGACTCTCTCTCAAGATTATATAT
>CAZHBK010000228.1:0-450 GCA_964530465.1 uncultured Nitrososphaeria archaeon
GTATATAACTGGATATTCAGAGAAATAATAATTTTTATTTTAAGATATGGGGATGAAGAAGGATAGAAAAAATTAATATTCATTACTAATGCAATTTATATAGCTGGGAAGTTCCATGAAGGAAGAGTTATTACTTACTATTATGGAGGAGGAGGAGCTTCTTTTAACAATTATAGATCCAGAGGTATTAAAAGATGCTAAGGTTGAGAGTGAGGATAGAAGTAGTTAAAAGTTCTAGATCAATTGAGGCAATTGCAATAGCAAATAGCGGTTTTGTAGGGATGGAGCCTGAAATTTTAATACCTTCTAGTATAGCTAGGGAACTTAAGCTTTATGAAGTGGGGGAAGCTGAAACTCATATGAAGATTACGGGGGATGGTAGAGAAGTAGGATTTCTAAAATATAGAGAGTCGGTAAAAGTCTATGTTGTAACTGAAGATAGAATAGAGG
>CAZHBK010000228.1:460-1986 GCA_964530465.1 uncultured Nitrososphaeria archaeon
GACCAGTTATAAGTACAGTAATAGTATCTCCAACAGCTAGATATACTCTTCTCAATGATAAACTACTCGGTAAATTAAAAATAGTATTGTTGGATTTCGGTGAAGGTATCTGGTGCTTTAAAGACGAACTCGGAGTAAAAGAGAGAAGAAGCTTATGAAAAAAGAAGGAATATTACATATTAGTCCCACTTACTCTAGATAACTCTAAGAAAGTTATTAATTCTAAATTTAATCTCAAGTATTTTTCTCCGTCCTCTTCATGGAATTAGTTTAATTTAATTTGAATAGCGATGGGTCATATTGGATATCTCTACATATTTATTGGTAATCATATGTGATCGATGGATAGGAGTAGGTTGAAGGCTGAGATATTAAAATTGTTGAAGGAGGATGAGGAGTTCAGGTAATTCTAATGCAACTGCATTAAATTCTAATTATTCTATATTCTAAGAGTAGAGATACTTTCAAAATATCATATTAAAGGAGGAGTATAAAGTTGTATCAGAACCTACAATATTAGAATTAGTGAGTGCTTTATTGAGAGGGAGAGAGCCATCCTCCAATCTAGAAGGTAAGCTTAATCTAATATAGAGCTTATATCTTCTTACTAACTTAAGTATAGATATTTTTGAAACCATTGATTAATTCTAATTATGTTAATTCATCTTTAAAGTAGAGGTGTGTTGTGTGTCTCATAGGGAGGAGGTTGATTTAATAAGAAAGAGGCTGAATGGTATTTCAGGCATATAAGGAAAATGCTGAGGATCACTTAATAAAGATAGCTTGAGAGTAAGAGGTATAAACAGAGCAGTATAAATAGTGACCTAAAAAATTAAAAGATATGAAGATCCCCTTCTCCTAATTCTCTCCTAAATTATCCGTAGCTGGAAACTATTAAACGTAGCTAGTAGGATAAGAATGTCATATCTAGCTATAATATCAATCTTAAAATGATTTTAGAGAATGGGTCCAGTCTGGAAGCAGCATTCTCCTTAAAGTAGCTATTCTAATAGCATGAAAAATGTATTAAATGCTTCTCCGAATAGTCTACTCCTATCTAATAGCTCCTACATATTGTATAGGGAGTGTATGTGATAGAAGTTAAATAATTCTCTTGTGAAGTTCATATTTGATGGCTAGTTATGTGTGAGGAAGAATATATGCTTACTATACTCCCCTTAGAGATCTTAGATTTCGAAGATGTTGATAAGATAATATTAGCTATACTCCCCCTTGAAGAAGGTGAAGATAGTGGTTCTAAGGTTGAATGTTAAGATATGCTATAAGGATCGCTGTATTGAAACTATAGCTATAGCTAATAGCGGGTTTGTAGGTAGAGATCCGGAAATAACTCTTCCTCAGAATTTAGCTGAGAAGCTTCTAGATACGAATTTTTCTACTATAATAGTGGAGAAGATTCTTGCCGATGGTAGTATTGTTGATTTAAGGAAGACATCTGAAAATCTCAAGCTTTACTTACTGACTGAGGATAGAATTGTAGGACCAATAAATGTACATGCATATAT
>CAZHBK010000229.1:0-1985 GCA_964530465.1 uncultured Nitrososphaeria archaeon
GTTGTTGCCTGCATAACCATAGGTTTGAGCCAATGCTGTTTTGACTTCTTTCTTAACTTGTCTCTTCCCTGCTTCTCCTCTTAACTGCCATACCAGCTCACATACTTGTGCTAGGCCTTGTGCCACTACTGCTTCACCAAATGCTCCTATGCCTCCGCTTGGGCATACTGGTATTTTGCCGCTTATGGGGTCGGTGTCACCTCTTCTAAGCATTTTCTCTGCTTCGCCTGGCTCCAAGTTCAATATGCAGTCGAGATATGCGAAGTAGTGCCATGAGCTGTTATCTGGAAGCTCTATTACGTCTATCTTGTCTGGCGTTACACCTGCCATCTTGTATGCCCTTGCAACAGTGTTTCGGCTTTCGCTTAGATTTGGAACTCCAGGCTTTATGTACGAGCTTAAGTATGTGAGCCTAACTGTTGGATCGCCAAATGTTGGTGAGCCCACAGCTACGGCGTTTACGTAGACTGGCTTCTTGCACATCTTCTTGGCCTTCTCGTACTCCGCTACTATTATGGCTGCTGCTCCATCACTTGTAGCACATATCTCATATAGCCTTAATGGGTCACATACCATTGGTGACTTTAAGACCTCTTCAATGGTGAAGGTCTTTCTGTACCTGGCATAAGGATTGTATGGTGCAGGCTTACTCGTTACAACCTTAACTAGAGCTAAGTCTTCTTCTGTTGTGCCTGCCTCATACATTCTTCTCCTACACTCCATGGCCAAATATGCTGGATTCGTCTCTCCACACATCACGAATCTCATGTAGTCTATGTCAAACTTGCCGTCAGTTGACTGAGGCCTGAAGAAGCCTAAAGCTGACTTGTCGGCTGCAACAGCTATTGCTATGTCGCATTCTCCACTTGCAACAGCTAAAACAGCTTCTCTCAATATTGATTGGCCCGTAGCACATGCATTTGCTACACTGACTATTGGTATTCCAGTATAGCCCATGAGATTGGCTATAGCTGTGCCGCTGAGAATGCCGTGAATACCAGCTTGCTGATTAACCCATAGATAGACGCCTGAATACATTGCCTCTATTTGACGCCAGCTTAACTTAGCGTCATTCAAGGCGTTGACTATGGCCTCTACAGCCATTTCTGGCATGGACTTTTCTGGATGTCTACCCCATGGAATCATTCCAACTCCTATTATTGCAACATCTCTCTCCATGGCATCACACCTCCTACTTTTCCTCCTTCTTTTCTTCAACAGGCTTCCACATCCAGGTTATGTACTCGTTTTCCTCATCTTCATAGAGCTTGCCAACGGTCAGCTCAACCTCCATATCGCACTTTAAACCTTCAGTTGTAGTCAGCATTCCCAAGACTCTTATGCCTTCAGGTAAATCGACCATACCTATGGCATAGGGCTTAAATGGCTCCATTTTGAAGGGTGGTGGAGGTGAATAGTACTGTATGGTCCAGCTCCAAAGTTTGCCTCTTCTGCTTAGCTGTATCACCTCCATGTTTTCAGGATTCTTTTCGCAATCTGGATTGGGGCAGTACATCGCCTTAGGGAAAACTACGGCGCCACACTTCTTACATCTTGAAGCTATCAATGCTGGCTGATCTGATGGCCATGTGAAGAGCCCTTCAATTATTGGAACCTTCTTTTTCTCTTTTTTGGCAGGTGCCTCCCCCGCCATTGTAACCACTGGGGTTAAGTGGTAAACTGGTCGTTTTATAATATTTACGACTCGTAATACGCTGAGTAGCTGAGCTTAAGCAAAGATTAAAGTTAATGCTGGGTTGGCAGTATGTGGCCTCTAACCGTTTGGCATATAACGGTCTTTAAGCCTGCGTCCTCCAGGATTCTCTTGACTTTTAGCATCTCCTCGTAGCTCGGCCTTTTCAAGTATTGAGCTCTGAATTCAGGTCTATAGTCTAGCACACATACTTGAATCGTTGGCTCTATGTTTGCCAGCTTAAGCCCTATTTGGTATAGCTCGTCTAGGCTCATAAAGGCCTTGTTGTATG
>CAZHBK010000230.1:0-1977 GCA_964530465.1 uncultured Nitrososphaeria archaeon
GGGCTTTCACAAGGAGTTTTATAATTTCCGCTATTATGAACTGATCTTCTGGCTCTGTAGGCCAGCGGACCTGAGAATGTTCTGCTTTAGCATTGCCTCTTAATGCTCTTCTGCCCACGTTGTGGCTCGAAAAGTGAGAAGCTCCAAAATCGTCCTTAGCTGATACAATGTTAAACCCGGCCGAGTTAATGGAGGTGGCTAATGGTAGGAGCACATCGGCTGCCTGCCTTAATTCCTCGCACATCTCCTCAATAGCGGCCATTATTGATTGGTGCCACATAAGCAACGCCTGAACGGCATCCTCAAATGCCTTGGGGAATTCTGCGGGACCCTGGTGTCTTGGCGATCCTGGGGATTTCATCCTATCCACGCCCAATCACCTTCAGGTGTCTTAACTATCCGGCCGAGTTCTCTAAGGCGTTCAAAGGCCTTCCTGGCCTCCTCCTCGCTCGCCATAAGATCCATAGCCGCCTTTATGGCCCATTCACGGCTGAATATCCCTTTTAACCTCAATTTGTGCTCGAACTCGTACCAGAAGCCTAAGGGAAGCGTGCTTTCACATGATTTACCCTTAGGACTAAGGCCAGCCTTCTCCTTGGTATCCGAGGGCTTCGGTAAGATCGGTAAGAACGGTAAATGAGTCTCTCCGGCTGAGAGAGCCCCGCTCTTGTCCTCTTGATGCCTCACTGATTGAGGCCGTTCTTGGCCGCTTTCGCTGAATGAGAGCAGCTTACCGCTCTTACCGACCTTACCGAAGGCTTGGAGCACTAGCGAGAGGGTGCTGAGTTCCTCGGTCGTGAGATACTTCTTGGCGAGTCTCCAGAGCACGGCTTCATCGAATTTCCACACCCTGACGGGGCGGCCCTCTGCCCAGATGACCTTCCTCTCTCCCTTGAGGACCTCAGAGATCCTCTTCCCTATCTTCTGGGGGCTTATCGTAGAGCCGTCGGGCAGGATTATGCGGCCCTTATCGATCTCCCCGCCCAGTTCCCCAGCCAACTCCTGGCGTATCTTATCGAAGGGCACTGGGTTTAGGCCCTGTTCAAGCACCAGTGATATAACGGCCTTGGCTAGCCGTCCCTCGAAGCTGAGTTTTACCTCGAGCTCCCTTCTGGCCTTGACTTCCTTTAGGTAGGCCAGGACGGGGGCGTAGCCTGGGGTCCCGGTCACCGAGGCTAGGAGGGGCTTGTAGAGCTCCTTCATCCTCTTCTTAAACGGGAAGTCCATATCAAGTGTGAAGTCTGGCTCCGTCATCAACGACCAGCAGAGTAGCTCGTTACGTAGCTGGCTTAGCTCATCTATGTCCTTGGCCGTGAGCTCGTCCTTCTCCGGGCAGCCCTCCACCATTTGAATTATATGGAACCTCTGGAGGAAGCCTTTATCGGTGGGAAGGGCCTCGCCAGCCACAGCCTTAGGCCCAAAGACATCGTAAGCTATTACTTTACGCCTCCCGACGGGCGATATAATTATCCTGGGCACTTTGACTCCACGCTTGTAGCCTCCCTTGTATATCTTACGCTTCTCCCTGTCCTTGTCAATGCCCTGTATCTCGTCCTCAAGAAGCGTCTTAGCGAGACCATCGCCCAATATAGTGTAGATGTCCGCTGCCGGGATATCGATGCCGTAAAACGGCCTGTAAGCGAGATAGCTCAATAAGGTGAGGGCTCTCGTCTTCCCGCTCTCCACATCGCCGACCAAGAATATGTATGGAGTGGTCCTGAGGCGATGATACCTATACGTCATGAGGGTGAAGGCTGCCAGAATGTGCTTATTCGGCGTGTCGAGATCCAAGAACTCATCGAAGACCTGGTATGTCTTCTCATAGAGCCCACATGGCTCGATATCGCTGACATCTACAGGCCTGTAGGGCTTATAGAACAGGACATTAGCAGCAGGCGGCCTTATGATCTTATCGCCCTCGTGGACCTCAGGGAGCGTTATGAACTCGCCTGCCCTGTAGATCAGGAAGGAAGACTC
>CAZHBK010000231.1:0-1967 GCA_964530465.1 uncultured Nitrososphaeria archaeon
CTTTTGATTAAAGTAACCAGCCTATATGAAGGCGCTACATCAACTCCTAAGTGTGTGAGCAACACTCTACTTATTAGACCTATACTAACATCGTTAATTTGCGAGTATGGTAATTTAAGCTCATCGACGATATACAGCACTAGAAGCTTTATACTCCTCCAAATCTCCTTCTCGACGTACTTATTAATAGATAAAATCAGTTTCTTTCTTCTGTAGCTGATGGCCTTTGCTAAACTGAGCTTTTCGAGAATTGATATTATACGCTTAGCATTCCTCTTGGATACATTTAAACATTTACTTAACCTCGTAGAACTATCTATGTCGTAGCCTACTGATAATATCACGAGTGCACGCAGTAAGGTTGGATGAAGGTTGTTTAGTAACCTCCTAGCTTCGTCCAGACTAGCTATTTTTGTCATCCAATCTCCCAAGACATAGTCCAGAGTGCACAGTAATATACCCCCAGACATATGGAATGAAGAAATAGACGTGAAAGGAGATGCATCCCCCTACATATTCTTACTCTTCTCTGCAAGATAATATTCAGCATTCTCTCTGAGTACGGCTATGTTCTGCATAAGAGGCTTCAGCTCCTCCTCTACTGGAGCTTTTAAATTCCTCCAGTGCACTATCCATGGGGCTCTTCTGCCAGCAACTGCAAGCTTATAGAACTCGGCAACTATGTAGTTCTCATCAACTTCTCGTCGCTTAATGTCTACCTCATATCTAGGTATGGCTACAGCCGATGGTAGCCTCGTGTTAACCGTCAGGGATATTAGATCAGCCTTGTATTGGCCTGCTGGCCTCCGAGACTTAATCTCCACAAAGGTTAGGGTCTCGATATCTATAAGGTCTCCTAAGGTTGGGCCGCTAGGGCCGGAAGTCACTAGGTGTTGCATGAACCCTAGGGGCATGATAGGCTTATCATGGTATAGGTACACATATAATACTGCGAGTTCAGCTACCGTCGTCTGTACATACCCCTTTAAGAAGTCTATAAAGTCCTTAAACGCTTTTTCACTCCTGTAGTTGTATCCCTCTTTCTCATACCACTCCCATAGCTCCCTTTCCAGTAGACCCCAATGGTTTAGGAGTTCTTGAGAAGCCCTTATGTTATAAGCTATCCAAGCCAACTTCATACGCCTCCTAAGCTCCGGCGCACCCCTACCGCCCTTAGGCCCATACTGCAGATCCCTATAGGGGAGCATGCATAGGAGCAAGTCCAGTGAATGGTAAACATCGGATAAATATCCTGTATCCTTAGCACAGAACGCTTCTTTTAAATCTCTTGGTATGAGTTTGTAGCTACTACTATATGCTCGTTTAACTACATCTAGTTGTGCTAGAAATAATGTAGTCTGAAGCCAGTATTTCAAAGGATTCACACTCATCTGATCTCTCCTAAGAGAAAATGCTATTTTAAGTCAAATAAATCTAAATTAAGATACCTTGAAGTCTAACTATACTTTCGCCTAAGTAATCGATGAGGAAGATTAAGTAATAGCAACCAGGAAGATTTTGAGAATTGGAAAAAAAGTATGATAGAGACTAGATAGAGACAGGATATTGTCGATATAACCCAGCAAAGATATTGCGCTTACATTAATGAAATGCGTAGCAACTGTTCGTATATATCCCTAGTTCTTATAAGATGAGAATCAGTGTAACTAGTGTATAAAAAGCTTTTTATACACTGATTGCATAGTATACACTGTAGGAGCATGCCATGGCCAATAGAGATTAGGGGAGATAAGCTGGTGGTTTGGGAGAGGCAGGGAGGTACTAGAGGGACTAATTACTTTTACATACTTGACCCTCGTCGGAAGAGACTTGTTCATGTAAATCGATTGTTCACAAGCGTATTAGAAGATAGACGAAAAGCTGGTAGACGGAGGGACTACAGGCATGAGGTATCGCTGAGTTTCTTAGAGAAAGAACTAGGCCCTGAGATTACGCTATTTATGTTC
>CAZHBK010000232.1:0-405 GCA_964530465.1 uncultured Nitrososphaeria archaeon
GATTATATACTTGCACAATTAAATAACTTAATAGCGTCTAATTATGCATCTAAGCAGGTTAGAGAGAAGCTTGGCTATACTTTAGAGGATTATCTTAAGGTATCTGAAGTATCAGTTTATCTCTTCGAGAAAGGTGATAAAGGTTTTACTACGAGACAGTTGAAAGTAACTAAAGATGGTATTCCAGATGAGGAATTTGCAGAAGTTGCTAGAGTTATAGGTAATGAATATGCCGAGATGTACTACTCACAGTCGGTTAAATAGACTAATAAAACTCTGTAGAAAGCTTCTAGGCGAGTTATATAATAGTGAGGGTGTAAGGTGTATTTTTCCTGATACTATAAATGCATTAAGGGATGTTAAAAAATGCGATATTATAATTCAGGTAAAAAGTAATATCGTTAT
>CAZHBK010000232.1:415-1966 GCA_964530465.1 uncultured Nitrososphaeria archaeon
AAATTAAGAAGTACCTACGACAATCTTAGTAAGATACTAGGAAATAAGAATCATCCGAGAATAATCATCCCTGTAATACATGCAGGGAGAATACCTGCGATTGACGCGAAGATTATAAGATCTATGAGAATAGCTGGCAAGTATCCTATATATACGATGAAATGCACTGAAAGTTTAATCGGCTTAATAATGTCTTACATGGAAGGTAGTTGAAAACTAGAGAGGTAGCATGAAGAGCTCACTATATTTCCCAGCTAATTCACTAGCTTACATGCTTGAATCCTCAAGCTTGAAAACCATCCTTCAACCTCTAATATCCTATTTAATTATTTTCTCACCTGCTCGAATCCCTAATTTAAATATCTAAATCCTTTATATTTGTAGTAGGTATGGGTGTTATTGATAAGTTGAAAGAGATTTCTATAGATCTCGCTAGGAGGTATAATATAAGTTATATTTTGTTGTTTGGTTCTTATGCTAGAGGGGATTATAAGGGTTATAGTGATATTGATATAGCTGTTAAATTCCCAAGTGGATGGAGTGATGAGGAATATATTATGAAGGCTGGAGAGCTAGCGTTAGATCTATCTGAGGAACTCGATGTAAGAGTTGATGTAGTTCCAGTAAATATAGCTGATAGTATTCTAAAGTATGAGATATACTCGAGTGGACAGCTAGTATACTCTAGCAATATGGATGAATACTATGATGATATGGTTAATGCTATAGATGAATACCTCGATTTCAAAGAGCATTTCGAGAAGCATTATAAGAGGATATTAAGTGATATTATGAGGGAGGAAGATGGTTAAATGCCCACGCCTGGAGTGAAAGCAAGGATAGATAGATTCTGGATAGCTATTAAGAAGTTAGAGAGGTTAAGTAAGTTAGAGTTTAATGAGTTTAAGAGTAATAGTGATTTAATAGATATAGCTGAGAGAAATCTACAAATTACAGTAGAAGCATTAATAGATGTAAGCGAGTTTCTAATATCAAAATTAAATCTAAGGACCCCGAAATCATATAGAGATGTAGTAAGAATATTATACGAAGCTAATATCCTAGATGTGGAGGAATATAAATTCCTTGATAAATCAGTAATCCTTAGGAATATAATAATTCATAACTATGTATATCTAAAACCAGAAATCCTACATAAATACATTGAAGAATATAAGAGATATAGAGGTATAATGCATGGAATCTTAAAATATATGGAGGAGAGGGGTATAGATCCATAAGATAGTAGAGAAATAATACCTATTCTCTAACCTAGAGGCAATACTCAAGAATAGAAATGCAATCAATTCTCCATCGATACACCTACTTCTTATAACTAGGCTTTTAATTGAGATATCTAGTGAAATTAGATGGTATTCAATTATAGTTAGATCTTAATGTAGAATATATGGTTTGTGGAAGGGGATGTAACTTATATAGATAGCTTTATATGAGATTTACTAGTAGGTTATTATTTGATAGTTTGAGATATTTAAATACTTATGTTAGGGAGTGATTCTAAGTGTGTAGGTTGTTTGGTTTGTATGCTAA
>CAZHBK010000233.1:0-1923 GCA_964530465.1 uncultured Nitrososphaeria archaeon
AAGTGTGCTTCAGGCTCTTCTATAATTATGAAGTAGGGAGGACTCTTGGATGCGAGGGCTAAAGCTGTTATAAGCGACTCTCTTATTCCAGATGGTGCTCTTAATAATGGCAATACCTTACCCGTCCATGTCTTTACGTATATTGCATAAACTCCTCCCTCAAACTTCACCATAGGTTCACATCCAAGCTCTCTCATAAGAGGGGTGATCATTTCAAGATTTATCACTCCTTTATTGGCATCCTCAGCTAACTTATAATATAGTCTGATGAAATGCTCATCTGGATAGGATATTCCCTTTGCTATGTCTGGAGATATATATGGCTTTAATAGAGAGCGTGAGATCCCCGCCCTACTATCAGGTAGGAGGACCGCATTATCATACGCTATAAAGAATGGGGCAAAGGCTTCACTGATATAAACGCCTAGAATATAATACGTAGCATTTACTAAATGACTTAATCCCGTTAATATATCATTGAAGACGACCGTCTTCTTATCCTTTAGATAAATTCTTACATTATGTCGACCGTATAATTCCATTTTTATATTCTTTATAAAGCTGAGATATGGTTTATGGCTTTCTACTTTAATATCATTATCCTTTAAAATGAAACTTACCTCAGCCTTAGAACCCTTTACATTGATATATGCCTCATCCTCACCTTCGCGGATTAAATCCCCTATATTTGTCATGAACGTTCTCTGGAGATTATCCTTTAGACTTATGGAGATAGCCTCTGGTAGGGATTCAATATGTAATTTTAATATCTCTCTAAATTCTTTAATCGGATTTTCCCTCCTTTCAATTTTATTTATAGCTTTATCAGTAAAATCATCTATCCCTCTGGCAGATACCAATTCACCTAGCTTCTGTATATCTGGAGTCGATATAGTTAAGATCCATATTAAATATGATAAAATAGATTTGCCTACACTATTTTTACCTAGCAAGATATTAAGCGGTTTGAGATTGAAATCTACATATTCAAATGGTCCAAAGTTCTTTATAATTACATGCTGAGACATTATAATAACCTATAAATCTCCATATGTTTATTTTAAAATTAACTTTATAAGGTTTACTATTAATAGTAAGCCTTATCAGGCTATAGTTACTAATAGGTTAACAGTCATTATTTTGACTCTACATTCATATAAACTTTAATTTTACTGGATAGATTATGATATTGCTATGCTTTTAATGTTCAAGCCCTCTATCTTCTCTGATTAATTTAGCAGCTGGAACTTTATTTTTATACTTATCTTTATCCTTAGTTCTTTGGCGTCATTTAAGAATTTTTCTCTTCAACCTTTCTCTAATTCTCTCCATATAACCCCCTTTATTTCTATATTTATGCTTTTGAGCAGTACTTGATGCATGCATTTAAAATAGCTGTTGAGAGCCAGTATTAGTTTACGATGCATTATTTATAGCTCAAGCAGTAGCGAGGTAGACAATACTTATTACTTCCGATGAGCAGCAATGTAAATTAGCAGAGAGCTTCAATATAGAGACAGTATATATCTAGATATTCTTAACTACTCCGAATTATAATCTGGGAATACCTAGTACTCTGTCTAGCCGGAGTATAATTATTGGACCGTGATGTTTTATTGAAGTTGCACTCGAGTTACTATATATTAATTTTCAATTCTTTTAGTATTATCTATGTAATTCTCCATGCTTTCCTCGCCATTAGTAGGATTTTTCTTGCGTCCTCTTCACCGTATAGATCCCATGGTGTTAGTCCTCTAGCTGGTTCTCCATAAGTTGCTCTTCCATGTTCTGGCGCTAATTTTCTAGCTATTTCGGCTAGTTCTTCAGCTAATTTTCTCAATTCGGGTTTTAGATATGGTGTTATTTCGAGTAGTTCATGTGATGGGTCATGGCTCCAGCTAGGGACTCTATATAATGCTATTA
>CAZHBK010000234.1:0-1912 GCA_964530465.1 uncultured Nitrososphaeria archaeon
ATTATGAATGGATTAGTGCCCACAACTCTAACAGATTCACCAATTCTTGTTGGATCACTTGCCGCAGTTTCAATTGACTCTCCAAGCATAAAGGCCGCAGCTGCTTGTTCAATCGTTAACTTCGAAATTATTGGCACAACAGTGTTTCTTCTGGTTATGAAGATTATGATCATGCCATCAAGCTCACTTAATGGTGGTAAGTTGATTGATGGGCTTAAGCATGAGGGATCAATATCGGATCTAGGGAAAACTCCTCTACCATTGCCTGTGAGAGTGTCATCTAGGAAGTGAACGTTTCCTTCAAAGTCCACAAGGACATTTTCAAATACAGCTCTCTCCTTTGTAGCGGCTCTCCATATAAGAGGCTGATTTACTGGGTCAATATCCGTCTTCAGGAAGAAGCCATTTTCCGTGCCTAAAGCTGAGCCATCCTTTTTAAGAAATAGCACGTCGTCTTGAACAATCTCAATGCCTTCTCCAAGATTTGGATCTAAGCCGTGATTATGACATGTATGAGTTGTCTTGCCCGTAGCTGATAATCCGAATAACAACATGGAGTATCTGCGTAGCCTACCATCAACTCCACGAGCTCTTACAATCTTAGCTCCAGCATGGATCCCTAGCATACCTCTCTGCTTAGCACACCACATAGCCATTCTGAGAAATCCCTTCTTAGCCTCGCCAAAATAGTCAGTTCCAAGAACGTAGGTAACTCCGATTTCAGGGAATACCAGAATCTGCCTGTCTTTTTCATGCCATTCAGGAATGTAAAGCAAGTAAATATGAGGATGATCCTTACCCAATACCACTTCCTCTCTGTTAAATAATAGGATGTCGAGCATGTAGGCAAGCCTTATTGAATCTTTCCTCTGAATTGATACGTACATAGTGCATATGGGTGTAAACTCCTCATTACTCCCCATAACCTTGTCCACGCGGACAAAGGGCGCCTTCTTCACATACTTATGAACTCTATCAAGTGTTTCAGGGACTTTCTCTAAAATCTCGATTTGCTTTTCATTCAGCTTTTGATAATCCATAATCTTTGGACTCCCCACATACACAGTCAAGCCAGCGCTACGATTTCTAACGCTCGTCATGAAGACCATACTGCCATACTTGGTTTTAATTGCATGCTGCTCAGCCATAGCTCGAAGCTGCTCAGAGCTAAGCTTAACAACATTTGGCTGCTCCTCTAGCATCTTCACGTTCTCCAGCACATCCCTCAAGATTCCCTCAACATCAACCCCTATTGCACTAGCCAAGCTCTAAGGCCCCTCCCACTACATCAATCACGCCTTCCCTTTTAACAAAGTGGAACACTTAAAAGCCTTCCCACTTTAACATTTTGTTAAAGGAGATGGTAAACACGCTCGACAAAGAGCTCTTAATAAAGTTAATGGAGGATGCAAGCAAGCCAATATACAAATTAGCGCAAGAGCTAGGAGTTAGTAGACAAACTCTCTCTAAGAGACTTAAAAAGCTAGAGCAAGACCTCTCATTGAGGTACATGGCAATACCGGACTTGAGCAAGCTAGGCTTAAACCTCAAGGCCTATATAATGGTTAGAGTATCGCCAAGTGATTATGCTAGAAGAAGAGTTGAAGCTAAAGTCAAAAAGCTAAAACAAATAGCTCAAGCACACTACATTTACGGTCACTACGACATGCTATTAGAGGTATTAGTCAAAGATAGAGATGAGCTATCAAAAATCCTAGACACAATACATAAAATTGAGGGGGTCATAGAGACTGAAACCTTCATAGTAAGGGAAGTAGTTAAGTGCAGGCCATTAGACCCAATAATTAAGGCCGTGAAACAGCAAAAGTGAAGCCTAAGAACATGAATGTGTGCTGATGAAATGCATCAATGGTGGGCCGGCCCGGATTTGAACCGGGGACCACTACCTCGT
>CAZHBK010000235.1:0-1908 GCA_964530465.1 uncultured Nitrososphaeria archaeon
GTCCTTGCTTCTAAGGTGGAATGGGATGAAGTGAGAGCCTAGAAGGGCGATGAACATAAGACCGATGAAAACCTTAGAAGCAAGAATCTCCCGCTAAAGCGGGAAGAGCGTCAATTACTGCTTTGATCCCTCACTTTGAGTGCTTTGGATATTGCATTTACTAGTTTTTCGACTTCTTTTAATACGTCTTCTACGTCTTCTTTTGTTGCTAGGTTTTCGTAAAAGTTTTTATGCATGGAATCTGCTAGTTTGAATGCTATTCTAATCCATCCTCCGAGTTCTCTAGCCACCTCATTCTTATAGACCCATAGATCTCTATGGGATTCTAATCTGATATTTTTCCTAGCGAGAGCATGTGCTTTTATTGCTAATGCACACGCTCCCCATATCTTCTCACTTGCCTGTCTTAAATCATCTTCTCTTAATTCTTGATATGCTTGCTTTAATAGGTCTTCAGCTCCATTAAGATATTTCATAGCACTTTCAATGGGATCGACATCTCTAGTTAATATATCAAGCAGGTATTCCTCAATTGTCATACCAGCTTTAGCAGCCTTCTCCCGCAATTCCTCAATGATAGTTCTTGGCAGGGTAACCTCAGACATCTTATCTCAATATACTAATACTAATTATGAATAATTATTTATTCTCTTCCACTCCTCATGATATATCTTGTTTCTTTAATATTTTCTCATTCTTTACAGTGTCGTTATATATTTTTATCATCAGTATATCTGCTTTTAGATCGTATCTTATTATATCCATTTACCTGATCTCATTCTCCTTCTAACTATATCCTTTAAGTTCGCTGCTATATAAAATCGTTATTACAGTTATATTTTCACCCTTCTTTTCAAATGGAACTGCTATATTCATCTTATAGTTTATAGCTATCAACCTATCTGTTAATGTATCGTATAGAATTTTATCGGGATTCTCTAAAGTCTTTAGAATAACTTCTTTACTTACACCTATTTTATCGAATATTTTCATTTTATACTTAGAGTGTTCTGTAGACTCTATTTTCATCCATTTTTATCGAACCTTATCTCCCCTTTCCTATTACTCTTAGCTCCATCCTCTTTAAATAATAGATTATGATTTCATCACATAATGAAGCTAATTTATCTGCTAGATGCGAATCTATAAATCCCGCTCCTCCCGTGATTAATGTCTTCATATTTAATTCCTGTTTCTATAGTTTTACCTTATATTTTCTCAGTTTCGCCTTTAGATTTTGATTGCATGATGCGGATATGTATATTCTATTTTTCTTCATTCTACTCAGCATTATCGTATATACCATTCTATCTATACGTTTCTTCGCATGGATTACTGCGATTATTTTTTCTGGTATATTTCGTAGATTTATATAATTGTTTAGCCTATGGTTTAATATCGATTTAATTGTATTATCGAGTTTCCTTATATCTTCCGGCTTTGCCCTACTCGTCTCCTCGATTATGACTAAGGCTTCTCTTGAGATGATGAGGTAATCTGCATGTGCTTCACCCCATTCTATTTCCTTAGCGATCTTCTCAAGATCTACTTTAATGGTCTCCATAGATTAAGTTAGGATTCTAGCTCTCTCCTCTGCTAATTCCTCCGCAATATGCGTGAATTCCTCCTCAGGGATCCCTTCATCTGTTATCTTTAAACTATTTACCGTCGCTATTGAATCCTCTCTTTTAATTAGATATGCAGCTACATATTTCGGGTTTAACACCTCGTCTTTACCGAGCCCTATCATTTCCATCTTCTCTGGATACTTGTGTAGTGATATTAAATTATTTATGTTATAGAGTAAATGGTCGCTGTGGGTTGTGATCAATATTGTTTTTCCTAGTTTATTAATTGACTTAACTATTATTCGAGAAAGGATTCTTTGTGCCCTTGGATGTAAGTGTG
>CAZHBK010000236.1:0-1893 GCA_964530465.1 uncultured Nitrososphaeria archaeon
AATCAAGAAATAATATGGTAATAGCATAAAAAATACTGATATTAAATATCTCGAACCTAGCAATTATAGTAGCATTCTTATATAATTGCTATCGAGCGACTCTAAACTTCGTATCTTAATCTCGATAAAATCCTCCTTAAGTTAAATTCAATTTGAGTATATGATGAATAGTAAGCATATATAGCGCTATATAAGGGTAATGCTAAGGAAGGAATAGACTATCTACCTCTCGAATGTCATTCCCTCTTACTTCAAATATCTTTTCTCCATTTTTAGATAAAACTCTTACTCTAAGTATTAGATACCCATTATCTTCTCCTGCTACAATAGTCGCTATCTCATATTGTAAGAGTTCTTTAAGTCTGTTTAGATCTGGAGGTTTTAATTTAAACTCCAAAGTTATAGCTTTTATAACTTCATATATAAATCTCTTTAACTCTATGGAATCTACTCCCATCCTTCTAGCTCTAACAAGGTTTCTATAGAGTATCTTTAACTCCTCCGAATCACATGAATTATATACTTCCTTATCTGAGATCGGGATGATGCCTTTAAATGATGCTTTATATCTTATTAGATGTCTTAATGAATGATATAGATGTGATAATGCCCTAACATACTCCTTAAATGAATAGTAGTATTCTAATGCTAGACCAAGCGCAGCGAATATAGACCTTCTAAGTACATGCCTAGTATACTCAGTTATTTTTAAATCAGATAGTAAACTGCTTACACTGCCGTATAATTCAACTCTATATTTAAGCATGAAGGCTAGTGGATGCCCCATCTTAACAATATCCTTAAATTCATTCAATGTATATGATGTAACATGTATTCTAATATCAAATTCTGAAAACTCGTGGAATCTAATATGAGGGGGTTGCTTAGTTATAACTAATACATCTATATCGCTAATACCTGGAACAAAATCTTCATACCTCGCAGCAGAACCAAATATAACTACACAGTATAGATCTCTATAATTGAAGAGATCTAATACAATATCCTTAACTAAACGATATATCTCATTTAAATAGCTTCTAATGTCTTTACCAAATAGAGAATACATCAAGAATATATGTCTTACCTAGCTTATTTATAATGAATTATCTCTACTACTCTCTCAGATGGATTAGCTAACTCTTTAGAATAGTCCACAACGTTAGATGGAAGCTTATTCATAATTCTTTTATATCGATTTAATGAATTACGGCCCCAAGTGAATGTTTCAAGTAATACTAATATAATCTTAACATAGTTTCCAATGCTTAGCCGGCTAAATTATACTATTAGGTCATTAATGATATTATGAACTCTATTATGCTTTATAATGCTAGTACTGCTTCAGCTTTCTTAAGTTGCTTTGTAACTGGATCCACCTCAAGCGCTAGGTTTTCAAGAGCCGTAACTCCAAGAGCTTCAACATCATCTTCTTCAGCGAATACTATAATACATGTAGCCCTCTCACCAAGACACTCAATAACAGCTTCACTTATCTCACGCTCAATAATTCTATTCCCTATAGTCCTAAACCTCCTCCTACCCACAGGCTTAATACCCAGCTCTTTTAATTTATCACGCTTAATCTAAGTATACGTAGAACCTGTATTAACGAGTAACTCCAATTCTAAATATCTAGATAGGTTATGGGGATTATAAAGCCTTATCCTAGCAATAGTATATCCCAAGCCTTCAACACTTTCACACTTATATTCTAAATCATAAGTATTAAGTATTAGAATTTAAATTAATCCTTTAGCTACAGCTATCTCTAACAACCTTCATCAGACATTAGTAATCTTCAGTCTACCGAACCTAAACCCCTCTCCTCTCTTACCTAATTCATTTCTAAAACACCAAACCTCCCTTTAATGATATATGCATGTACATTTA
>CAZHBK010000237.1:0-1892 GCA_964530465.1 uncultured Nitrososphaeria archaeon
GTATTGATAATCTAGCAGATAGGATAATCGAGAATTTTAAGATACTATATGATATATCAATAGATTAACGACTATAATTACATAAAACTACATTTTCATCTTCAGCTATAATAGATAAGACTAAATTTTAAGATGTAGGATAAAAAATATTTAATGTAGATTAAGCTTATATCTAGATATTACAATTAAATAGCTAGTACCTTCTCTACCTTCAACTCGATTTTAATATGTGGATCGATCCACTCCATATTAGCTTTAATATATCTCACTCTCTCCTCTCTATTTAATGCCTCAGGTACTATAACCCCCCTCTCGGAAATTAATCCCTCCCCTATCATTCTAGACAATATGTAGCATCCAGTTGAAGTTAAGTAAGATCCATGATTGGCTGGTGGGACTTTAGATATTATTTCCTTTATAGGTGGTGAGTAAACATAGTACGTATACCTATTAAATTCATTATCTCTATATCCTGTTACTTCAACCATAGTTACCTCTTGCGCATACCTTAGTATATTCTTCTCTATGTATTCCCTTAATTGCTCTGGAGTTGGAGGTCTTGGTACTAATGCTAGATATACGTCTAGTGGAGCGATCTTAACACCTTTAACTTCAATAGGTTCTCTAGATAGAAGACCTAGTGAGTATAATTGTGCTAAAAATTCTAATGCAGGTCCTCCGATCTTAAACTCAATCTTCTTTATTGGTTTCTTGATGAATCTCCATAATGTAACCTGCTCCTCATGAGCATGATAGTATACTTTTTGAGGGCCTATGACTGGGAAGTTAATTACCTCCTCCCCGCTAAATGGTTTTACTCGCTTTAACTCTCCATCCTCATATACAAATGTATCGTATTCAATACAGTCTGCAATAAATGTCTCTGGACTCCATGAGGATATCGGAACATCTGAATCTACTACTTCTGCATCTACAATCTTAATATAGTCAATTTTATCTAATTCATCAGCTGCACATGCAGCTAGTATATTTGTGGTTCCTGGAGTTATTCCGGTAGATGTTATCGCAACTAAATCTCTCTTTTTAAATTCATCGCCTAACTCTAATTCTTTGTCGATATTATCATATGGCGGACCGAAAGCCATATCTATATAATTTGCATTAACCTTTAATGCAGCCTTCATCACATAAAGGTTATGCTCTGGTAGTACTGCATTTACTATTAAATCAACACCTTTAGCAGCATTACATATCTCATCGATATTATATGCATCAGCTTTATATGCTATTGCTCTATCTAATGTCTCAGCATATCTCTTAACTTTCTCAAATCTCCTACCAGCTAATCTAAGCTCTTCAACTGAATCGGTTTTATCAAATAGGTATGATAATACTCTACCTTGAGCACCAACACCTAGTACAAGAACTTTAAAGCCCATAGGAAACACCTCACTAAAATATTGATTTATTTAGAATATTATTAATTAGAATTCGTTAATAGTAGGATAATATCATATATTTAAATCGCATGATATTTAGCTATAACAATATTAGCGTATATATCTTAATATCTACTCATTATAGATTCATTATAGATCAAATAGTAGATTATTCTTCTACTCTACTCGGTATAGTGTTTTATTCTTAATTAAATATCTTCTATTAAATGGTGCCTCTAGGTTGTGATTTACAGATGTAACTACTACAGCTATCTTATACTCTTCATTAATTCTCTTAATTAGATTTAATACTAGACTTTCATTCTCCTCATCTAGATTAGCTGTAGGTTCATCAGCAAGTATAATCTTGGGTTTAGCCAGTAGTGCCTTAATAACAGCTATTCTCTGCCTCTCACCCATACTTAATGACATTGGGTAACGGTTAGCTAGTTTAATTAAATTAAAGTACTTTAATAAATCCATTATCTGACC
>CAZHBK010000238.1:0-1875 GCA_964530465.1 uncultured Nitrososphaeria archaeon
ATCTTATTTGGTGTGTAGGTTCATCCATAATAATTTTATTATTTAATGATTCTCCACGTCTTCATTAGGACTTTTATAAAGGATTTACTGTGTCGTATTGCGACAGTTATAGGTATTTTAATTTTATTATTATTGCTTTGTTGTCGATCTTGTAGTCTTCAATCCTGAAGTTTCTCCCTACCGGTATTATGAACTTGTATTTTGGATAGTTGTTGAATGCTACATTACCGATGAATATATCCTCATAGAGTAGTTCATGTTTAAGCCTGCCCGCGAATATAATTAGTCTATCTAATTCCTTAAATACATAAAGGTCGTCGGATGGCTTAACACTACAGTAGATTACAATCATACATCCACTACCCTCTTCATAGAATTCAATATATACATCCCTATAGAGTTGATTCAACCTAACATACTCATTCAGAACATCATACCTAGTAATCATCTCCAATAAAATAGTCTTTATAAAGGATTCAAGCTGTCGCACACCGACAATACATCAAGCCGATACCTTTTTAAACACACATCAATAGATAAACCACTAGTAATTGGAGAGATGATGCTGAGGCTGGATAGATGGATTATGACTATTACGATTGTTATTACTAAGGATGGTCTTATAAGGCTTATAGAGGAATGCTATAAATATGAAGACCCCCTAGAGAAACTAGCTGCCTAGAGAAGCTAGCAAAACTCCTCCTCAAAGCAGTTGAGAATACGAGAAAGGATATTAAAAATAAGAATCAGAAGTAAACCCCCTATTCCTTTTTATCTTATCATATTCAAGCGTTTATTGAGGGGGAGAGGGATAGAAGGTTTTACGAGAAGATATTGATGGAGAGGGAGAGGAGTTGCTTCAACTGTATATACTACTATCTTGGCGGTAGTAGAATATGCTATATTATAAAGAGGCGGAGAAATGCCCATACTACACATCGAGAGATAAGTTAACAGTATGGATGCAGACAAAACATCTGTAAAGAAATACCATAATATATATGTTATGTTAAAATATCAAAAACATATATGTTCTTTTGAGGCTGGGCAGATGATGATTAGCCGCTCCAGGATGAATATTGATGATTACAAGATACCCAGGGGTAGCTGATGCCTTTCAATCCTCCTCTCCAATCTACTAAGTCGCTTAAGAGCTTCTCTTTTAACATTAGAGTCTTCTTCAATCTCTTTAACTACCCCATTAAAGAACTTTATTACTTCATCATAGAATTCTCTACTTATAGGATGAGGTACTCCATCCTTCCCACCTACAGTAAACGTATATCTTACCGGATCCCTCCATTGCGCCGGCTCACCATATATCAATTCTGCTATTAATGCTGCAGCTCTTACTAATTTAGGATCTATGTTTTCATTTAATACTAATTCTTCAATTTTAGTAAGTCTCTCCTCGTAAATCTTTCTAACCTTCCTCCAATCAATATGCCTAGGCATTAATAATACTTTAGACCTATCTAACTCTCTTAATCCTCTTAGAGAGGTACTCACTTGATTTTTATCAATCCAATGTAATAAAGTATCATCTCTAATTAATCTAATTACATCATCATATAATTTTTTGAAGTTCTTAGAGTTGAAGATATCTATAATCGCTAGTTTGTTACCTCTACTTTGATACGCTGTTAAATCTAGTACTACTTTATCCGTCTTTAAAGAGTAGAATCCACTATGAACATTCTCAAGTAGTGTATTATTTTCATTTAATAATCTAGAGGAAATATGATATCTTCTAGCATATAAAATATTAGGGTTCATACCCTGCTGTATAACGACCCAGTTTCCATCTTCGTCAAAAACTATAGCATGATGATATAACATGTATCCATCTTGTAGTAATAGAGTATCTATTCCTAC
>CAZHBK010000239.1:0-1872 GCA_964530465.1 uncultured Nitrososphaeria archaeon
ACTACCATAGCATCCTACATATGGGTTGGAATAAAGCATCAGAATATATGAAGCGGGGTCGCTTAAGACAAGCATCTATAACATTAGCAGTTGATGAAATCTACTCTGGAGCTAAACCATATCAAACTAGGTCTAGTATTAGGAGGATTAGATTTATCGAGAATATGCTAGCTAGGATAGTACTCGATGTAATCTCAGAGATACAGCTATAGTTATTTAGGAAGTTACAACCTCACTCCTAACCCATCCTAATCCAAGCGTCCTACCACCACCAACACCAGTATAATCAGCTAGCTTAAATAATCTCATTATGAGGCTCTTAATCTCATCGAGACTATGATTGAAATCAACACCCTCAATATCATTAAGTCTATAATATACTTCACCCGTAAATCCAGTATGTCTCTCTCTAGAATACTTAACCGTCTTAATAACTCCATTAATTATCCTAGATACTTCTAAACCACCCTCACATACATATCTAATAACATCAATTCTAATAGATTCATCTATAGGAGCTACATACTCCCTATACAGTCTCATTAAATTTCTAACTAGTAATTCTGGATATGGATATGGAATTGTAATAGTCCTCCTACTCCTACGCTGATAGCATACACATGATCCATCACTCATCTGAACTGTATAGTATGGGCTTGCCCTAAAGAATGTAGGCGTTATGAAGAATGTATAGATGTATCTTGATGGCTTAAAATACAGATATTCAGGATTTAAAATCCTAATCTCAGCATTAGATATAACCAATTTATGCATATCAATCTCAAATACATCTAAATCCTCAATCAAATTATAGAGCTTAGGCTCATTATATGAATCTAAGAATAAGGATATATCCACATGAATGCATTCATTACCCCTAACATACTTATACACTGGTATTATAGAGCCGTTAACAACCCTATATAATGGTGTTACTCTAAACCTCCTAATACCAGGAACATTATGAACATCCTCCTCAAATAATCCTGCCTTTCTCAAAGCCCTATATACTGTAGATCTAACTCCAAAACCAGAAAACCTATTAAGCATAAGACTATTCTCTGTATGAAGCCTTAAATTCAATACGACTATTGAAGCCATCAAATATTAAATCTACAATCTAATTTAATTAGCATTAAGATGGAAATAATGTAGAGTTTACACCGATAAATCTACCGTAGGATTTAAGGATAATTACCTTAAGATATTCGATGCATGCTATACCAGCTATATTTTATATAGATTCTTAGGTTAATTCTATTAGTGGGTTGATTGGGCTTGTCTCGAGTTGTTAGAGTTGGGAGGCTTTATAAAGCTAAACGTCTAAGGAGAGTCGGTAGATTCTATAGGGTTAGGAGGAGTAGTTAATGGCTGTTAGAATTAAAGTAGTCTTAAAGTCTGGTGATAAAGAAGTTACAACTACAGCAGTAGCTAATTCAGGATATGAAGCTGAAGAACCTGAAGTCATACTACCAGTTAATGTAGCTAAATTATTAAACTTATATCCAGTACTACCATCGGGATCTAAAATTGAAGAGTATAGAGCGGTTGGAGGTACATCAGTAAATGCAATTATAGTAAATCAACATGTTTTAATAAAAGCAGTAGCTAGGGATAGAGAGACGGAATATATCAAAGCAGTACCTATAATAATCCCGGGGGAGGATGAAGTAATATTAAGTGATAAGGTAATTGATGCATTAAAGATCATATTACTGAAACCTGGAGCTGGATTATGGAGGTTTACAGATGATCCAGAGAATATAATTAGAGAGAGTGAGAAAGCAATAAAATGGTAGAATTCATCTAGATACTCTACCTTTTATCAATAACTTTTGATCTAAATTCATAATCTACTACATAACATAAATT
>CAZHBK010000240.1:0-1858 GCA_964530465.1 uncultured Nitrososphaeria archaeon
TCCTCGCTCATATTTAATCATATTGCATCGCTATATATAAACCTCTCTATCTCCAGATTATCTCATACTCTACACCCAACACTTCCATCGCTTTCTTAAACCGCTCAAACTGATCATGCGATAAAAAGCGCGAGTTTAATAAATTGATATCTCTATCTAAAACTAACTTTTTATCTTTGTTATTTTTGGTATAAAAAATTATCAGCCTTTCCTTTTTGCAATTAATAACAATTTTTTTAATGGAAGCCTTCGGAAGAAATCTATTAAGTAAATTAACATATATTCCTTCAAATGTAATAGTTATCCAGCAGTTGTAAGAATATGTCTTTTTTAGAGACCATATCCAAAAAAGAGTATATCCAACTGCACCCACAACAGGAATATTGGTAATATTAATTCCGTCATATATAGAACAAAATACTAGCGTAACTATCATAACAATACCAGAGAAGATTGCTATTTTACGTATAAATATATAAAATCTTGCATCTTTTATCCAATCTTCTCTACTTTTTCTGTAATAAATTTCATTAAAAAGTATATTTGTAGATTGCATAATGATCACCTCACAATCTCTGCTATAGCCTTACCTAGTATAATTGAAGAATACACCATAACTATGCCACAGATTATTTCCTCTATATACGATAGTACGCCGCCTATAAACCTATCTATGAAATCCTCTTTCAATAATGTTATTACAAAAGCTATTGCGCTCAGAATTGTAGTCACTAGTGACATTGTTAAATTTGTCATCTTATTTGTTCTATACATAGAAAAATAGATATCAGCAAAAAATATCACTATTGCTATTGCTAATCCAAAGGCATCAATCCAACTGCCTACTAGACTGGGTTTCTTCCATCCGTAAGGACCGAAAGGCAGATTACTCCACAAACCGTAGTTGATTGCGTAGTTTATAGCGATCTGTATAAAACCGATGATATCCATAAGGAGGCCGCCGTTCCAGAGAGGGTTATCAGGCGGTATAAAGAAGGAGACGATACTAAAGATTCCGCCGAGAACAGCTTCTGCAATTCCCTGCATCACAGTATACTTAATACTTGTTAACGCTATTGCATCAAGTATCCAGTCAACAGCCTGTGAGGCGCCGCCTGTAAATACCTTTATCAGCATATTTATTGTTGTTACTATACCTACTATCGCAATAGAGAAAGCCATAGCCATTGTCCACATCTGTGAAGAGAAGAAAGCTTTTGCAAACTTTATCGCCAAGGTTTGTGTATCATTGCTTTTGCCTCTTCCTGTTATCTCGTTTATGAATTCACTCAGATACACCATAAATCCATTAATCCATTTGGATACCACGCTTAAGATTGGACTTAAAAATTTCTGAATAATTGCATCAATCAATCCCTTCACCCACTCCACTATCACATTCACCGCATTCATCACCGCTTCAGCCACTTTGCAAAGCGTGTTCCAGATAGCGTTCCACAGGGATCTGAGAGCGTCCAGAACCTTCTTCAATGCACCCTTTAACTCTTTCTCAGCCGAGAGTACATTGTGAGCATTATCTTCCGCTATGATTGAGATTTTGACCGAGCCGAATGTAGCGGTTAGTATGCTCGCCTTGAACTTGTGATTTATATCCAGCATACTTCCCGCATCCGTGTATGTTATACTCTCCCCGCTATCTTCATCAAGGATGTAGAGGTAAGATATTCCGCCTACATCTCTCACAACGAGGTGTAAGTGAGCATACACCTTAACCGGCTCTAAACTCACGCTGAACTCTACTTCCCACCTCAGAGTGAATTTGGTTATCATAGGTGGAGTGCGATCTCTGATTAGAGGATTGAATTGGTCTTTTAACCACTGCGTGGCGTTCTCTATT
>CAZHBK010000241.1:0-1842 GCA_964530465.1 uncultured Nitrososphaeria archaeon
CTAATGGCTTTAGGATCAAATCCTGGTTACCTATAATATCCATTAATTTAACATTTGGTTTACTCGCCTTAGTAGTTAATAATTGAAGTATAGTGATCAGTTCGTTTTGCGTGAGAATTTTATAGACCTTTTTATTACCTTGTCCACTACAAATTATTAACGCACCTAGCTTACTTGATCTCATTTTTTCGATTGCCTCAGATATAGAAGTATTTAAATCTATGATTGGCATTAAATCATCCATTATATCACGAGCTTTAAGTGCTAAAGGATTGTCTAAAATCACCATAATAGATCCCTACATCACCCACCATGTATAATTTTTAGCCCGAAGACTATATAAATAGTGGGCGTAAGAAGATTACAATTTCGGTAATTCCTAAGTAGCTTTAGATAGATTGCAGATAATTATAATTATGTAATTTAACTATATTAAGTATGCCTCCTCTAATACTCAAGGAATAATCTTATATCTTAAGGAGCCTGGTGGTAATTTTGAGATCAAATCCTGATAGTAATAACTCACTTCTGAATTTTTGACTTTTAAAACACCCTTATTGATAAACACGTCAACTATTTCTTTTACAGCTGTATTTTTCTCTAGATCACCAGGATATATTTCAATGTATAGCTTCCTCACACAGTATTTCTTTACGGAGTCTTCAGGAGCAATATAAAATAATGAGGTATCTTCATGCAAGCCAATCCAGAGTTTAAGAGGAACACCTCTGATATAATTCCTCTTCCCATGTATCATAAAAGCACCAGTTTTGAGGTATTCACCGGATGGCGCTCTCTTTGATACTTGGTCTGGATATACATAATATACATCTAGAGAGTGTAGACCATCTCTCCAAGCTCTACTATGCGATGCTGTAAAGATTGCAGCTTCATATAAATCTTTCTCACATGCATTCTGACCATTTTTTATAATTACGAATGGACTACCATAGTAATCACTATGGAATACTAAGTCTTTATCCTCTAGATAATATTTAATTAACCTCTCATTAGTTTTACTATCTCTTCCACCAATAACTAGCAATCCAGATTTTGATGTTTTAAACCACTTAAATACTTCATACCATTCCTTCTTCCTATATTTAACTAGCTCGTAATTACCTACTTTAACACATATACTTTGTTTAAGACTCTCTATCCTACTAGTAATCTCATTAATCTTATTTCTCAAGTTTTTAAGAACCTCTTTATCCTTTTTAATAATGTTATATGCTTCACTTATAGCACTATAGGGGTTTAATTCATATTTCAATGGAATTTTCACACCATTAACATTTATGAAAACGACTCTATTCTTTAGATCAACCTCATATCCCTCCGGCACCTCTCCACTCCTTAACTTAGAGAAACATATGTCCAATTCATTTATTCTCTCATAGAGTTTAGGAAGTGCTGATTTAAGCATGTTTATCCTAGACTCATATTTTGATACAGTCTCGATAAGAGATCCTAATCTTCTTGAGAGTTTATCAAGCTCAGATTTCTTCTTCTTATCCTCTAAGATGAGAAGATAGTTATCTAATAGATAGTCACCAATCTTTATTATGTCGAAATCTCTGATTAATACTTTACGATCTTTATCAGAAGTGAGAGATTTAAAATAGCTTAAGTGAAATGGAAGCACTTCTATATGAACTCCATCTCTAATTACAGTATATCCTTCGCTTCTATTAGCAGTGATATCTAAGAGTTCTAACAATTTGTCAATAAATATATGTATATCATTCGAGTACAATTTTTCTACATCATAGAAACCAGACCTAAATAACGCCTCACTTATTATATACTTGTCAAGACATAGTTTTCTATATAACTCTACTC
>CAZHBK010000242.1:0-1835 GCA_964530465.1 uncultured Nitrososphaeria archaeon
GGATCATAACTTGTATTACAACCCATCCAGTAAATGTAATCATACTCCTTACCCTTCTCAGCAATTTCAACTCCAATTTCATTAACCAACTCTCTTATGAACTCGTCTCTTTCTGCAGGATTATATGCTAAGGGATTTCCATACCTCATAACATTATATGACAATCTTACGATATCCTCTGGAGTATCAATACCCTTATTAAATAATCCCTTTCTCAAATCGAGAATAGTTTCTACATGGTGTATCAACATGGAACATTGATAAACACATACTCCACATGTTACACACGACCAAACTATTTCAGGATTAATATATTTAGGGGATAGATCCTCCTCAAATATATTATTATCCATCGCCATCCTTAGACTTAGGATTTGGATTAAGAGACTTCAATGCATGGCGTAAGAGTATTAAGAAGATGAGGTGGGTTGCAAAGAAGTATAATGCAACAGTAGTCTTCGGACATGACTTAGAAGTATTCAATGCGTTAAAACACACTCCAGAATACTACGAGTGAAACCTCAGTCTAAAAAATTACTATCCTCATTTTTCTTTTTCTCTATATATCTTGTTATGTAATATTATTTACTTTGATTTTTGGATCGATATAATAGCTTGAAGATAAGTCTAATTATAAATGTCTTTAATATCGTGCTTATAGGTATCTTATTTATCTTGAGAGTATAATCCTTTATCTCTTCATCAGCTTCAATATACTTCAATCCCTTAATTAAAACTACGGGAATACCCTCAGATGCTTGACCCATTATCAATGCTGCGGCTGATGCTATTTCATCGGCAATTATATCTACACCTCCAAATTTAGGTCTACCGAATCTATCCTTAGATGCGAAATATGGAGTTATAGGTTTTAATCCTGCAATACCAACAGCTACATCGATAGTTCCAACCTTACCGGTTGCATTAGCCTCAGTATCCGTTACTACGACTGCTACCTTCTTACCACTATACCTCATAATTTCATCTCTTAGAAGCTTAGCTTCTCTATCGAAATCCGGTATATTTGCAATAGCATATCCACTAGGTAGATTTGAGTAATCCACACCTCCATCTAATGCAATCAGTCCCTGCTTAGTCAACACCACCAGTATCGATGGTATTCTATCAATTAACTTCAATGCATCATTAGGGTTTTGAGAGAGTTTACAGAGGATCCTACCCATTCCATCTCTAACTCTGACAACGGTTATAATCTCACTAGATGCCTTTAAAATCAATTCAACCTCCTTAGGATCTTTACCAGTTAATTTAGATATTAAGATTGATGCTTTAGAAGGTTTAATATCATCGAGTTTAAGCATGTATCCCCTAGCTTTCATTAAAACCTTAGATGTAACAACTATAATATCACCATCATCTAATGAAACTCCTAACTCTGATATCGATTTTAAGATCATATACGCTAGATCATCACCTGGTTTGACTTCTGGAAGAGGTACTCCAATTACCTCATACCTAGCCAGCATACTAAATATTCAAGACTATAGCAATTTTATTAAATATAAGACTCGGATCTAAAATTAGAAAAATACATCTCCAACTTATACCATTAATATAATCTACTTATCTAAAGTTGTCTTGAAGTATTCTCTAATTCGTCTATCTAAATGTAGATATGCGATGCATAATGGTGCTTGTATAGCAGGTATAATTGCTGGTGGTAATGATGCTAGAGCACCGAATGCCGTAACAGCTATAACTGCAGCTACACTTTGATTTTTAGTTGCAGATAGAAATGCTACAGCCATGTGATCACGATATCCTAATCTAAGTAGTCTATCTAAATATGTAGATATAGCTAATGTAATTAATAT
>CAZHBK010000243.1:0-1834 GCA_964530465.1 uncultured Nitrososphaeria archaeon
TAGCTAGTATTTTATGGTAGTGAGATATTTAATTTACGATTATTTTAATAGCATACATTTATAAATATCTAATCGACACTTATACTTACTTTAATTACATTTATAATTCATTATCCTAACGTTAAAATAAGATCTACGCGAAGTATGGTTTTATAGGTGATAGGTATGCTTGGGTTTAAGGGGAGGGATTTCTTAACGTTAATGGATTTCACTAGGGAGGAGATAGAGAGAAATTGAAGTTTCATTTGAGTTTAAGAGGAAGTATTATGCTGGAGAGCCTCATGAATACCTCCGTGGGAGAGTTATAGGGTTATTATTTGAGAAACCATCTACTAGAACTAGAGTTTCATTTATAACTGCGATATCACATTTAGGTGGGACAGCAGTACAGTTAACACCTCAAGTAATGCAGTTATCTAGAGGCGAGCCTATTAAGGATACCGCTAGGGTATTAGATAGATATCTAGATGCATTAGTTATTAGAACGTTCGGTCAGGAGATCGTTGAGGAATACGCTAGGTATATGAAGAAACCAGTTATAAATGCGTTAACCGATCTAACACATCCCTGCCAGGGTTTAGCTGATTTAATGACCATAATTGAGAAAAAGGGTAGGGATCTCAAAAAGCTTAAAATTGCATATGTAGGTGATATATGGAATGTATGCCATACTTTAATGATAATAGCTTCGATATTCGGGTTAAAGCTATATATTGCTAGACCGAAGGGATATGATCCAAATCCAAGAATAGTAAAGTTTACAGAGGAGAAATCTGCTGAGACTGGTGCTGAGATAGTATTCACCGAGGATATTAAGGAGGCATTTAGAGATGCAGATGTAATATATGCTAATACATGGCATTCAATGGGAGGTCCTGAAATGGAGAAGGAAAAGAGATTGAGAGATTGGAGGGGCTATCAAGTAAATAGTGAGAATGTTAAAGTAGCTAAGAAGGACTTCATATTCATGCACTGCCTACCAGGCTATAGAGGAGAGGAAATGACTGATGAAATCATAGAAGGCCCACACAGCGTCGTATTCGACCAAGCTGAAAATAGAATGCATACAGAGAAAGCAGTACTAGCATTATTCATACCTTAAAGGTAATTATACAAACCTCCTCATTTATTAGAATAGTTGATTGATGTATCCTTTAGTGCCCCCGCCGGGATTTGAACCCGGGATCTTCGGCTATCTGTAATTAACTCCGCAGGCTTACGCCTAGTAGTCGACGCCCTATCCAGGCTAGGCTACGGGGGCTCCCTCTATCTAAGTATATTAAGGTTCTCGGGATATTATATTTTAACTACATTTACTGGTTTTAATGTAATCTTTCTTCAATTAAGCTAATTACTCTTTCAGTACCTATATCAGCTATTAATGGACCTAGTCTTGGCCCGAAATCTCTACCTGTAATTATAATATACAATGTTTTGAAGAAATCTCTATATGGGATCTTATACTTTCTTGCAGTTTCAAAAATTAAGCCTTGAATCTGCTCACCATCAGACAATCCCTTAAGTCTTTCAGTTAGATATCTTAAAGCTTCTTTAAGCTTTTCATCTAATTTAACCTCTCTAGTATGGGAAGGTGGCTTACCAACCTCTCTAACCCAATTTATAGCATACTGAATTAGATCGCTTATATCACTTTCATTAAACTTATATCCATACTTCCTAAGTCTCGAAATTATAAACTCTCTTTCCTTTCCTTCTGGTGCGATCTCCGCAAGACTAAGAATGATATCATATGGAACTATTACATCAGGAACTTTACCAAGCTTATATGTATATTCTAATAACCCTTTAATACGTGCTAACTTCATTTCATTAT
>CAZHBK010000244.1:0-1821 GCA_964530465.1 uncultured Nitrososphaeria archaeon
TTAATATGTCTACTATTTAATTGATATATTCCATATCTCCAATATGTATATGTTTTAATAATCTAGTATAACGTCTATTCTATTTAGGTGGATTAAATGGTTGATTACGAGGAGATACATAATAATGCTATTGAAGTACTCAGACCTAGGGGAGATCCAATAGGTTTTAAATTATTTGAAGAAAGGGAGGAGAAGTTACCATATGTAAAGCAGAATCTAGCATTATGCCAGGTTATCAAACTCGCATCTATATATGGGAGAACCATAGCTGTTGATGAGAATAACGTTGATGCATGTGTTGTAGGTAGTTATATCCTTGGTTTTAAAGAACCCCCTGAGGATTTAATGGAGAGATGGATTGAGGGGTACGCATATACTAAGGAATTATTCGTAAAACTAATTGATTCAGTTCATACGCTTCCAATGGGTAGATATAAATCTGCATTATTCGCACCATTAAAGAGATTTAAGAATTTAAATATAGATCCAGATGGAGTTATACTTCCTGTTAATTCAACACAGGCATATCTAATACTAGCTGGTTACTTCGATTCAACAGGTATTAAACCATCATCTGACTTTAATGGTCATGCAGCATGTGAGATCATCGCTAAGGTTGCTGAGGGAGCTAGCCCATGGCTTACAATACCATGTGGCGGTGCTAGAGCTATAGCTGAAGTTCAAGATGATGAATTATGGATTGGACTTAAAGTCGAGGATCTAGATGGAGTTATAGAGAGGCTTAAGAGAGTTATGTTTAAATATCCGCCACCAGTATACCAGGTACTACTATCGCCACTAGTTAAAGAACACCCACTCACATACCTCATAAGTAGGAAGCCGTAACAGCTAGGATACTTCTATCCTATATTAATTTTTAAGATATAACTAATTCTTCTATATTATTTTATTATTTGATGAGTAGTAGTCAGAGTTACTTTATAATATCTCCGTGGGGTGATCCTGGAGGCTGGCAGTATATTAGGTATCGATTTGAAGACTCTAATAGAATTATATTCTCATATTCATCATTAATACCGATATATCTTAGATATAGCTCTTACAATCCGAGAATATATATTATTGCATTAGATACATTATATGCTTCTAAATATAGAGGTGTTTCAGGCCCGCCAGATGATTATAGTGAGGTTATTGAAGCTTCTAAAGAATATATCTCTAGTAAATTCCATGAGTTTACATCTAGATATGATATAGATGTAGAACCGTTAATCTTCATCGTTCCTGGAGTTGGATCATATAACTACTCTGGCTATAGATATATGTTTATCTCTAGTCTAAGCAATCTATATCTATCTACATTTCTAAACATACTCTCAAATATACTACATGATATATCTAATACATCTAATGCTAATAAAATAAATATAGTTGTTGATTTAACACATGGCTTAAACTATATGACTACATTAGTTTATGAAGCTGTTAAAGATGTATCAGACATACTATTAAATCTAGACTATAAAGTGATCTTAGAGGTTTATAACTCTGATCCAGTAGGCGATGAGAGAGTAATACATTTACTCTCTAAGCAGGAGGTATTAGATCGTAAGATACCAGTATGGCTTAATGCATCTAAATTCATTAGACAACCACATGCATATATTCCAGTATCTAAGGATTTAAAGAGGGAGGTCAGCAGGGTATTCCATAATCTAGTATCTAAATTCTGGGAGTCGATAGCAGTATTAGAATACTCGATTGAGAACTGCCTACCATTAGTCCTATTAACTGAATTAAATGAATCACTAGCTTATAGTATTGATAGATTGGATATAGCAGCGATAGCTAGTATTATAG
>CAZHBK010000245.1:0-1811 GCA_964530465.1 uncultured Nitrososphaeria archaeon
AACATAGGTGCTATTTAATTTTAAGAGGGGCAATATTATTGTTGTTAATAATATTGAGATTAAGAATATTGATAATATTCTACTCGATTTAATCATATCTAAACCACCCTAATATTAAGTATACTTCTCATAGGATCGCTAGGTGTTTCTTTAACAATCCTACCGTCTCTAATGAATAAGATCTTATCAGCACAATTAGCGATTTCGGGAGCATGAGTAACCATTATAATCGTCTTCCCCATATCATTCAACCTTTTAAATACCTCCATAACTACTCTAGCAGATTTAGTATCTAAATTACCTGTAGGTTCATCAGCAAGTATAATCTCAGGATTGCCTACAATAGCTCTTGCAATAGCTACTCTCTGCTGCTGACCCCCAGATAACTCTGTAGGTCTCTTTGTAAGCCAGTTTAAATCACCACCAACCTTAACTAAAGCTTCCTTCACCATCTTAATCCTAGTACTCCTTGGTATCCCCCTAGTTATTAATGGTAGCTCGATATTCTCTAGGACACTCATCCTATTTATTAAATTAAAGGTTTGGAAGACAAATCCAATTAATTTATTCCTGATATGGGCTGCTGTCTTATCATCTACAAATGTTACATCCCTCCCGAATATATAGATCCTACCTTTAGTAGGTCTATCAAGTAATCCAATCATATTTAATAGAGTAGTCTTACCATGGCCTGAAGGACCCATAATAGCTATATACTCACCCCTCTTAACCTCGAGATTAACACCTCGAAGAGCCCATACCTCAACTCCAGAACAACTCCTATATATCTTATGAACATCAACGAGCTTTAACACTACATTGTTATATATATCTAACCTCATACCTCCTCTAAGATATATGAAAACCCGAATTATTTAAATTGAATAGATGTCTAGCTCGATAATTACATGTTGTATCTTTTACTAACAATACAGTATTTTTTACATTATAAATTGCTAATTCTTCTTTATATATGCCTAATGTTAATATTAATCTATATTGGTTAATCATGATAATTCCCTCAATATATTTCTGTGCTATATATTTCTATCATACATAATATTTAAGTATTTCGATTATATCTTTAACCACTAGCATCATGCTCTAACTCATATATCATACGGTCTATATTAAGGATTAATTTATTAACGCTATCCAGTAGGTTTTTAAAGCTCTCTCTCAGCTTCTTTAAAGCCTCAATCTTCTTTACTTTAGGCTCATTCCCGCATAGTAGGACTTTAATCATATGAAGCATGACTGGAGGAGGTGGTTCCGCTTTATCTAGCAATCCCAAGTTGGATAATTCCTTAAATACCCATGCTCTCAATGCGTAGAATATATTTAAGTGTTCTTCAACGGCTCTTTTAAATACCTCCCTACCACTATCAGTTATCTCATAGATTTTAATCTTCCTCCTACCTTCAAACATCCATCTACCTCTAATTAACCCTCTCTCCTCAAGCTCTCTTAAAGCAGGATACAATCCTCCAGCAGTTGGCGATAGTAAGCCTAAGCTTAATTCTCTAATCTTCTTCATAATCTGATATCCATGAAGAGGTTGATTTAATAATACATGAAGTATACTGAGTTTTAGATATCCCTTCTTCATCTGCTCTCTCCAAACATCTACAATATCATCAAAGTTATACTCCTCGGTCATATCCATCAAGCATTTCAATCGATTAATATCACGTTCTTCCTTCAAATATGAATTTATTTTATGCTTTAATAATATTGGCTGACTACCCCCAGAGTTACTAAGTAAGTAATATCCATAATGTAATACTTTAATACTGTATTACGAATCTATT
>CAZHBK010000246.1:0-1804 GCA_964530465.1 uncultured Nitrososphaeria archaeon
TCTTTAAACTGTTTACTAGAGGTATTTTAATAATAAAGTACCTAAACCCTTTATCTCTTCTTTAATATTGAGTTTTCTTAATGTAAGCCATAATGTTGCTTGGTTACTTGATATAACTGGTTTATTTAAATCTCTTTCAAGAGGTTCTATTATCTCAAATGTTCTAAAGTTGGTACAGCTGATGAATATGCCTTTAGCTTCAGATGTATCTACCTCTTTAGCTAATTTATAGGCTACTTCTGGTGATTGTCTCCCAATCTTTAAATTATCTTCAATGCCTAATCCCTTCATCCTAACTACTTTAATACCATTATTCTCTAAGAATACTTTCTCTTTCAAATTAACACTATCAATATATGGTGTTGCAACAGAAACCTTACTTATTGAAAGTGTTTTCAAAGCCTCAATTACAGCTGTTGAAGTTGTTATAGCCTCTACTCCAGTCGCAGATTTAATATCGCTTGATAGTTTAATATCATAACCTAATCCCTTAATTAAACTCCCCGTAGTACATCCAAAGACTATAATATCTACACCTGCATCTGATACCCTCTCAGCAGCTTCAACAACGTGTTCCTCCATTGCTTCAAGTTCTTCAACAGTTACCTTCTTAAGTCTAACCCTAGCTATATGCATTGAAACACCTCTAGGTAGATATCCTCTAAATTCCTCCTCCATAGTAGTATTTGATGATGGGACTATAAGCCCTATTCTAGCTCTCCACCCATACATGCTATATGATCACCTCTTACTGATTAGGTAATTCATTATATCTATTAGCGATGCATGAATTCTATCTGGAATTGCATCAACAGAATATATACTCTTTCCAAGGACGCCATCTATAGCTCCTGCATCAATCGTAGCTTTAATTAAATCTAGTTCTTGCTGTGGTTTATGCATTAGTTTAACATTCCCAGTTAAATATGCTAAAAGTGCTTCAATCCCATATCCACCCCAATTCGATACAGAGGCGACGACTAGTACGTCTACTTTAGATACTGCTGCAATACCGCCCCTACATGGGCATCTACATACGTCACCATATGGAACATATTTCCTCACCGTATCAACTATATTACCCATTCCAATTTCATTACCGCCATCGCCGATGCCGATGGTAAGTATATTCCTCTTCTTAGCTTCCTCGAGTAATGGCTCTGGTTTTATATGATATTTTGAAACATCTAAACCACTCATATTATGATAGATGCCATTCTTATTCATCCCTACTTTCTCAAGTGATAGTATGAGTGATGGACTATATTCGTCGAGTATTTTAACTGCCTCGGTACGTGCCTCTTCTAAATTACTTGGGAATGATATTATAGCTGCGGTACCAGGTTTTACGTCACATGAGCATGATAATTCAATACCTAATGAGTTTAACGCTCGTCTCATAACAATCGAATACTCACTCTCGATCATTACTAGCGTCCGAGTATTAAATGCTCTAGTTAGTATATTAGCTAATGCAGCTATACCCGGAGGGCCATCTGACTCCTGAATGAAGTTAGGAGGTACTCTAAAGCCGGTTATCAAAATCACGTAATCTCCATTACTAACTCTATCTTTAACTGCTTCTGCTGCTGTAAGTGTTAATGGCTTATTATATAAATTTCTAGCTGCATTATAAAGCTTATCTATAACGCCTCTTAATCCTAAATCAACTATAATCAATCTATCTATAGCCTCAGCTATAGCCATTTCTTTACTCATGTAGAAACACCTTAATTATATTAAATTAAGCTGGTATGTATTAAGAGGATGAAAATATTATAGATATCTGAAGGATTTAGATATG
>CAZHBK010000247.1:0-1790 GCA_964530465.1 uncultured Nitrososphaeria archaeon
ATTCTCAAGCCATTCAATAGCTTTAGATAGCATCTCTCTAAGTCCAGTCTTAGGCTTATATTTGAAGTCTTTAAGCCATAAATCCATACTTATCTCCCTAGGAGCAAGTAGTAGATATCTTAATGTCTGCATCCATCTAACCCCAAACTTCAATACAGATTTAGGTATCGTTAACTTAATACACCTACCTATATCTAGAATTTCCCTTAAACAATTCATGAATTCATACATTGTTGTTCTAATTCCATAGATATTGTAGATTCCTGATTTACTGGAGTCAAGGGTGTATGTAATTGCATTAGCGAGATCGCCAGAGTATATCAAGTGTATTGGTAGATTCTTCCTAACTGGTATCGGCATTATATGTATCTTCATAAGTTTAGATAGCAGTATTATATCTGGATTAATAGTATATTCTCCTATAATCCATACAGGTCTTAAAATTGCATAGCTATATCCCAGTCTACCAGCCATATCAATTATATATCTCTCTGCATCCCACTTACTCCATTCATACTCTGTAGCTGGTCTACCAATCATATCCTCACTAATTACCTCACCCCCTAGTGAATCTCCTAGCGCTAGGATACTACTTATAAATATGACTCTATTTATACGGTCACCAAGTATGTCTATTAGATATTTAACGCCGTAATAATTAACGTGATATATATTCTTACCCATCATCCTACCGGCTATGTAAACTAGAGTATATCTATCATTCTTCATTCTAGATATAACTCTATTAATCAAATCCTTAGATCTTAGATCAATACGTATAGCTCTATCAGATGGGATTATATCATTTATCCACGGTCTTTTAAAGATACTCTTGGGAGATATAAATGCTTTAAAATCATATCCTGCTTCTAGAAGCTTAATTACTAACTGGCATCCAACCATCCCTGAAGCTCCAGTAATTAAGATCATCCTAGTACTAAGCTATATGCAGTGGGTATTTAATATTAAATACTTGGCGGATAGTATATAACTCCTTTAAACCTACCCTTAGATACGTATGGATTATTCTTAATATAAAATCTAAGCTTTTCAGGCAGTTCTCTAGATACTCCAATCCTATAGCTATCTCCAACCTCATTTAAATCTATATCACGATAGTATTCAATCCATAGGTTAAATTCAGGGGTATATACTGGCTTCTTATGAAATGATTTATTAATCTTTAATGCCTGCGTAAGTCTTCCAGGACCATTAGTAAGTAGGTATTTATTCTTAACTCCTCTAAATTTATACATTAATTCAATACCTTCAATAGGCATACATGCTCTAATTAATACAGCTCCACCTTCATTCAACTCGTGTGCTACAATATTAAATAGCCATCTAGTATGAACACCATATACTAATGCATATCCTACATTACCATATAGTGTATTCCTAAGATCACCTTTACTCTTAAATGCTCTAGATGCTGGATCCCACTCGCCATAGTATGCTTCAGTCTCAACAATCATACATGAAAGTCTAATACCATTATATACTCGTACAATTAACTTACCGAGTAAGTCTAATGCAACATCATATGGATCTCTCTCATAGAAGTATTTAGGAATTATACCCTTCAGAGGCATTACACCCTCTAATATAAACTAACTACTTATAATCCTTACTTAACTCCAGCTAGTATACATCTAACTTATCTAAGTTAGTTATTAAATTCTCTTTTAGATATATAGATGATATAGTCAAATCCTTAAATTAGATGGTGCGAATATACTTATACGATAGATATATCTCTGAGGTATCTATAATGAGTAATGTAAGCTATA
>CAZHBK010000248.1:0-485 GCA_964530465.1 uncultured Nitrososphaeria archaeon
AGCTGGATTTTTGTTTTAGATGCTGCAACATTCAGTCCGAATTCAGCATCTGGAATGTCTATACCCTCATCAAGCATTCTTGCTCCCACAAGAATTCCATCCTTTCTTCGTTTGAAGGATGATAAAACACTATATGGATTAGAAATTTCAGAGTGTATTACGAAAACATTCTCTATTTCATTAGAAAGCCTTTCCGCAATGTAATTGCAGCTATTTATATCCATCGTAAAGATAATTACTTTTTTGCCCTGAGAATAATAATCCTTAGCGATCTCAATCGCCTCTTCTATCTTTGGCATTGATCTGTGTATTAGCCACCTTCTCTGTGTGATTAGAAGAGCGAGCTTCTTCCAACTTTCAGGGATCTCCAATTTCTTGTATCTTGCTTTTTCAATTAGCTTTACAAAGTCGTTTAGATTGATAAGAGCGTCTTTTTCCACACCTAATTGCTCCAAAAATTTTTCCGTTTCCTCATCTTCTAACAC
>CAZHBK010000248.1:495-1523 GCA_964530465.1 uncultured Nitrososphaeria archaeon
GCTCCATTTCCTTTCCAGAAATATAAACGGGATGTAAATACCATTCAAATTCTGGTAGAACTCCATCGTTTATCGCATCGTTTAAACTATATCGAAATACTATCGGTATGTTCATACTTCTGAAAATATTTGCTCTTTCTCCTTCATCTGGTGAGGCTGATAGACCCATAAACTGTTTAAATTCAATCTTTTGCAGAATTTTTCTGAATTCAGGAGCGGCAATGTGATGAACTTCGTCGACTATGAGCAGGTCAACCTTTTTTACTTCGTCCAACCTAATCAAGCTTTGAATCGTTTCAAATTCGATTTTAACATAATCGCACGATACTGGTATTTTGTAATCGCCGTATTCATCCATCAACCCAAGCTTATCTATCACCTCTTGCTTCCATTGATTTAATATAGCTCTTGAATGAGACGTTATGAGGACATTTCCTCTTTTATTTTCCTTTTCCATGTCTGCAGCAAGTTTCTGGATAGCCATCAACCCTACCAAAGTCTTTCCCGTTGCTGTAGCCATCTCTATTACTCCTCTAAAATTGTTTTTGCACCAGCAATCAAAGGCAATTTTTTGGTGTTTCCAAGGTTTTAGGAGCACAACGGGAAAATTCACGACTCTATGTAGCAGTTCTCTTCCATATTTTTTCTTTAACTCATTTGCAATTTTTACGAATTTTTGAACTGCATATTCGGAAGAACACACGAGTTCTGAAAACAACTCTAAAATGAAGATCGCACTCCCCGGATCAAAGAAGTGTCCAAGTTTATCAACAAAGTCTGTAGGCATATCAATATCCTTTGTTCGAAGGAGTTTTTTAAAGAAGAGCAGTATTGGTCTTATTTCAGCTATTCCTATGTATCTGTCTGATTTTTCCGAGATTTGACAATTTAGGTACCATAAACATTCTCTAAACTCGTTAAATTGCGTTTTTAATTCCTCAGAATTTATCCTTCTACCGACAGCTTTGAGCCTTTCCTTTAGAATTCTGGAAAATAGGTTGTAAAAACACTTCTCCGCCTTGGAGTGC
>CAZHBK010000248.1:1533-1753 GCA_964530465.1 uncultured Nitrososphaeria archaeon
GTGTAATATCTGTAAATCATCAAAATATCGTCAATAAGTGCAAGAGTTCTAACAGGGTGTAGATTCTTCAATTTTTCATCATTTTTTCAAAGGTAAAATATTTTCTATTTCGGACATCCATCTGGATTGGAAGCAAGTTTTTGGTTTATTTTCTATAAATGAACTGTATTTTCTATAGTCCAAAAAATAGCATTACTATTACTTATCCACTCTGCTATTC
>CAZHBK010000249.1:0-1740 GCA_964530465.1 uncultured Nitrososphaeria archaeon
ACTTAGTTTGGCTGAAAAAGAGCTAAAGGTATACTTAAATCAAGGCCTCAATAGCCTTTTTCCTACTCCTAGAGTTCTTAACATAAATAGTAGCATTAGAATTATTACCACTATGAGTACTGCTATTACTGCTTGAAGTGTTGGTTCAACTACCTTTGCTGTAGTAATTAACATGAGCGTCTTAGTGGTTGTTATGTCGGAGAATCGGGTTAAGGTATATGTTGTAGTTTTTGTTGAAGTTATTGTCTTAGTTAATGTTTTCGTTTCCGTTACGGGTGATGTAACTGTTAATGTCCATGTATATGTCTTGGTTGTTGTCGTTGTCCTAGTTACCGTAACTTCTCTTTCAATTACCTCCATCTCGATAATGTATGTAGCTGAGTTATTGTATGCATCTACAGCCGTTATTAAAATCTTATCTAATTGTATTAGACTTAATGGTATAGTACATGTATAGTTATTGTCGATCATTTTTACATCATCAACTGATACTACATTACCATTTACATCTAATGCCCTACACTCTACACTTCTAGCTTCAAATTCATCCCATACATTAAATGTTACGAGAACTTTATCCTCCATAACCTTAACTATTACATTAGATATTCTTGGAGACTCGTAGTCCATTAATGCACCAATAATTAAATCTAATATATGCCATGCAGTTTGATTTCCCTTTATTAATAGTTTTCTAAAACTATAGCTAAGCTCTAATTGAAGAGCCTTTAAGCCATGCGTCCATGCAAAATGAGACATGGTTTCCTGAACTACACCTCTATTGGGGTCATAGCCTCCAAAGAAAGGCTCATTAAACCTACACAATATTTGTCCAGGTATTATCCCTGTGTCATTATATGGCTTTAAAGCAAATACTATTCTGTCAACCACCTCTTTACCACAATAAGCTCCATAACCAGTTCCAATACATATAGATATGCCGTAAGCATCTCTCATGCCATGAATATCAACTAAATACCTAGCACCAAGACCTATAGCCTCCAATACCTTCTGTTTAAGGGGATGTAGTGGTTTCCATGGAATCCACGTTAACTTATCATGGTAGTTAGCATCAATACCACCACTAAGCCTCCAATAAAATCCACTACAATTATACCTAGAGACGAGATTCTTCACTATCTTATATACTTCCACTTCACCGAAATGATATGTTAATATCGTTCTATTATTCCATCTAACTAGCCTATAGGTTCTAATTGCATGAGGAGCAGTAACAATAAGCCTTGAACCAGGTGCTATGTGTTCCCAAAATAGGCGGTCCAAGTTCTTCAGACAACTTATCTCTAATAAATGTGAGAAAATCCCTTCCCTCAGCAACTATTTCTGGAAGTGGTGAATAGAAAGCTAGTACAAATAATGATGTAGAGAATACTGTTGGTGGACCGATAGGCTTAACTTCACCATCCCTAACCTCATATTCATTACATATACCTCCATTTAAAAGACTAAAAGCAACCTCCCTAACTTCCTCCATAACCTTACCGTACTCTTCAACCCAATCAGGCTCAACCTTCTTCAAAACTCTATATGCAAAGTAAGCTAATGCCAGGTCATATGCATAGTACCTCCTAGAACCCTTATAACCCATAAAACCATAACCATCCCACATACCAATAAGCTTATCCATACAATCCTTAGCCTTAAGCAAATCACCCTTAACAACATAATACACTACACCCAATGCAAGATACGTTGGAACAAAACTCCAATACCTAATAC
>CAZHBK010000250.1:0-743 GCA_964530465.1 uncultured Nitrososphaeria archaeon
GATAAAAGCTACAATAATTAACGTTAAACCATACGTTAGAGCAAGATATGAAATAACACCTTTAACTTGAACCTCATGGAACATTCAGTATCATGAAATATACCTTGAAGCCCAGGATATAAAAATGTTTACTACATATAGGTAGCATAGTAACTCTTCACTATGTAATTAAGTTATGATTAAGAATTATGAGGGATATGATATCTCTTTTAATGCGTTATATAGGCTATCACAATTGCGCTAATACGGCTATATGTCCTTCCGAGTATAAAGGCATTAGGTGTTTTATGAAATATAAGGGAAATAATTATAGGACGTCTATCTTATTATTCCCTTACTTTACTTGTACTATTTGTGGTAGACTTTGTGCTTTTGCTTCCATTGTATACATTGACTCTGCTTTTGCTGGTTTCCTACTTATTGAGAGGTCCTTCTCTACTATTCTTAATGTCACTGGTCTTGTTGCATTAATTACAGTATTACCAATTCTCAGTATGATAGAGTTTAAAAGCTTTTATTATAATTAGATATAGTTTTAATTAATGCTTTAAGTGAGTCTATGCCATTCTTTGATGAAATTATGCTGAAGATATCTCTATATATTTTGATATATCCATTTATATCCTCCATACCCGACATATACTTATTATGCCATCCATCTGGAACGGGGATATACTTGTAGAGGATTGTTCTTAATGCCTCGAATGGTGTTCTAGGCTTCCTCATGTAATCTGCTACTGAGC
>CAZHBK010000250.1:753-1737 GCA_964530465.1 uncultured Nitrososphaeria archaeon
CATACATTAGATCTCGTTATTCTAGAAATCCTCTCAATCCATTTAAACCCCTCTAGACTTCTCAAGATGTGATGATCTAATATTAAAGTATCCACCTTACTAGCTAGTTTAACTATATTTCTGAATGCTATATTCCTAAGCATACTAGTATATGGTAGTCTATATAGTGGGGGCCTCCAGCAATAACTATATCTGGTTTCCATGATATTATCAAATCAATTACGTTATTGTTGTAGAATTGTATATCTGGTGCATGAACAAATGTAATGCCTCCATCTGAGATCTTAGTGATTAGAACAGGTTCTTTCGTATTAAAACCATGTGGTACTGGTTTCGAAATCTCAATTACGTCATCTCTATAGCCTTCAGCAGGGATAATACATGTATTTAATTCACTTGATAGCTTTGAAGCTCTATCATATTCGAGTCTACTCATATTGTTAAAACTCTTAGAGTATATCCTAACATTCTCATTCAAACCCTTAATATGATTTACATGGAGTTGGAATGGATTAGCATTATACAATGGAATATGATCACCGTGGAAATGACTTATAATAACATCCGTGGCATTCTTCCATCTCTCAATAAGCTTTAATCTGATTAGATATCCGCACGCCACTTGTATTGGATGTGGTAGTAGTCCATGTCTATTAAATCCTAATGCAATACCTGGATCGATTAAAATCCTTCTAGAACCAACCTCAATATAGCATGATAATCCACGTACACCTAGAGATTCAGCACCTATAAACTCAATATACGTATTACAACACCTCTATGGAACCACTATATAAACTACAGATTGCTCTACTATAGCTTAAAGATTTAACAATGTTAATTGTACCTACTAGGTTATATGTATTATTCATGCATTTAATATATAAGATTAAGCAGTGTAATACTATAATTTATGAAGATTACAGATGTAAAGATATATCCCCAGAAGATTCCATTAATTGAAACTTTCAGAATCGCATTTGC
>CAZHBK010000251.1:0-1732 GCA_964530465.1 uncultured Nitrososphaeria archaeon
TAATAAAAGGGAGTTCATGAGTTTAAAATATAGTTTTAGTTCTCGAAAGACGGATATAGTATGGTTCTATGATCTTAAATATGAGTTTTTAAGTCATTTCTTTTCTATATTCTTTAAGGTGGTTTTTATTTTCATTTTTCCCCAAAATTAACTATTCTTAAAGAGTGTGAGTGTGTCTTAAAAAATGAACGTATCTAAGTTAGAGAGTGAATCAAGTAATTGAATAACTATTCATGAAGAACAATAGTGGGCCCGGTGGGAATCGAACCCACGACCTCCGCCGCGTAAGGGCGGCCTTATGCCCTCTAATGAGAGGGTGTCATAACCTCTAGACCACGGGCCCCTTTAGATAAATCTAATAATAACTTTCATGTGATTATTCTAAGCTTATCTTTCAACCTTATAATTTTAGTAGTTGGATTTTTAAATTTTTAATAAGTAGCTATCATTCTGGAGGAAAATAATGCAGCGATGCTAATACATATATGTCGATAATTCCATGCAAATGTTGGATGCGCATCATCGTTACTTCTTGCGTGTATCTAATATTTTATTAATTTGTATCATATAATAATTCGGCTAGTGATAAAAAATAGGATTTGGTTAACTATATAATTTCTATTCTTCCCAGCTCCATTCTCCAGTCTTTAAATATTCGTTTATGTAGATTGCAGCTTGCCTACCGCTAGCCATCGCCGGACCTATTAAGGATGGTCCGTGTTTAACATCTCCTGCTGCAAAGACACCTTTCCTCGTAGTTCTGAATTTCTTATCTGTTTTGATTGTACCGTCTTTATTTAACTCGATACCATATTTTTCACTATTCTCGAATGGTGGAGTAGGTATTTCTCCAATTGCTATCAAAGCATTATCTATCTCCATTATAAATTCAGAGTTGGGAATTGGAATTGGTCTCGGTCTGCCGGATGAGTCTGGGGGTCCTAATTGCATTTTTATTGCTTTAACTGCTTTAACATGTCCTTTTTCATCACCTATAAACTCTATAGGTTGTGTCAACTCATATATTTCTATACCTTCAGATTCAAGCCTGTTAAATTCTCTAACTCCAGCAGGTGCTTGCTGTCTAGTACGTCTATAGAATAATATGATCTTCTTAGCACCTGCTTCTCTTGCGAAATAACATGCGTCAACCGCAGTTAATCCTCCTCCAACAACAAGCGTCTTACCCCATAGCTTAGGACTAGTGGGTTTATAGCCGTATTTATGCATTTGATGGTCCACGATGAATTCTAAAGCAGGATACACACCTTCTAAATCCTCTCCAGGGATTTTCAATCTTCTTTCTTTCCATGTACCTGTAGCGATTAAAATAGCATCATAACTGTTTATTATTTCTTCTAAGTCGATATCCTTCCCGACTTTAGTATTCAGATGGAATTTAACACCTAAATCATATAGTTCTTTAACACCATCTCTAATACCCTTTTTAGGAATCCTAGCGTCTGGTATTCCAAAGATAAGTAAACCTCCAGCTTCAGGCATCATATCATATATATGTACCTCATGTCCTGCACATACTAATTCGCCGGCTGCTGCTAAACCAGCAGGTCCTGCACCTATGATAGCCACTTTCTTACCAGTTTTAGGAATCTCCATACCGGGTCTGCATTTCCTCGCGAACCTCATGCTTATCACCTTTTACACTCAATATATATATATTCTAAAAAACTATTTCAAATTACACTAAAAATAAGATAAGATATACATTAAT
>CAZHBK010000252.1:0-1724 GCA_964530465.1 uncultured Nitrososphaeria archaeon
CGATAAGAGAACAATTAACAGTGCTATTAACTTCTATTCAATAAAAGAATTAGTGCCTTTAAAATTCGGTGTAAGACTGCGTAGTATTGTGAATGACGAGGAAGTAGAGGTAGAGTTTGATAGCGACGGAAACGTTTATTTCCATAATCTCCGCCGTGATTATGCTACAGAGCTCTCCTATGTTCTTTCAAAGGTTCTAAAGAAGTGAGCCTTGTGGTATCAATAAAACAATCACTTTCACTTTTACATACATACCTCAATAACAATCCCGGCTTCATAGTTTCAGATACTATAGCAAGCAAACTAGTGAAGTTAAGAGAGAAGAACGTGATTAAGAGGACATTTAAGGGATATATGGTCGATATACTGAAACTTGCTAAGGTTACTGCGAAATATATAGGCATATCATATAGTAATGCAGGACCATGCAGTAATAGAAGTATAGCATGGGTGGAAGAAGAGGTAATAAAAAATGTTTCAATAGTTGTTTTCTGGTCGTTTACTTTTTCAGATGATATTATTAACTGTGTTGTAGATACTGATAATTTCATTGTTCCAATAATAATTAGCCCTTCAAAAACAATTGAGGAACTTTTCGAAAGACAAAGAAAAGTGCTAAGTAGTTTAGCTAATAAGACACTTCACGATTTAAGGATCTTACTTCTTTTTCCCATCATTCTTCCCTTACCAACAATTGTGAAAACAAATGCTAAAAGCAAAAAAGACTTCTTTAAAGAATATAAAGAGAGTATTAACAGAATAAAGGATATTTTGCAGGAATTAGGCAATAGATTTCTAAACACCAATGAATATAAGTTCTTAGCAGAGTATAAGCGCCTAATTTTAGCTAAGTCCTTAACCCCCTTTGCTTTCTTACATGATCTTTTAGATGATTATGGCATAGTTAGTATGAGGGAAAAGAAGGCGTGGAAGAAGCCTTCAAAATGGTTTGAAGAAGTGATAAAGCTATTACTTATCGACACCTTTGTACGTAATTCTTTTAGCGGCAATGTAGTTGAGTACCTCGTTAAAAAATATAAGACTGGCGGTCCAAATCAAGAAGACATAGCTATACCTATTAGGAAAGGAGGCGCCGCTGACATATACATTATTGATACCAAACTATGGAAAGAGGATGTGTGCAAAACGTTAACATCCGGAAGAGAATGCTTAAGTAAATACGGACACTATGTACATTCTACAACTAAGTCTACTAAGCTAAAGAAGCTAGAGGAACTTGTTAAGAGAGAAGTTAAAAGTATTAATTGTTACTATCTCCTCTTCATACAACGTAAAACACCGTCCAAGGCTTGTCTAGCTGAGCTCACCAAGTTAAACATTAGGGGATACTGCGGAACCATTAAGGTTTATAGTTTAGAACAATTTGCCAGTGCAATAATAAAGAGAGCTTTTTAGTATACATCATATTCTCTTCAGTTTGCCTATTACCTATGATAGAAGAGAGTTTTCTATAAACTATGTTTTAATTCTTCATAAGTTATAATTCAGAGTTTTCCTTCCAAATTGGCTTTTGGTTTTTAAGTTTTCTTATTTTTGTGGAGGTAGTGGTTATGCCTACTTATAGGGTTAATGTTTTGGTTGATTATAGGAAGATTGGTGGTTTCACTTTTGGAACATATGTTGGTGCTAGGGAGCTTTTAAAGCGTGCTAGCATAGTTTTCTTCCTTTCTTGATTGCGTTTTTGAGTGTGGCTATCATTTTGC
>CAZHBK010000253.1:0-426 GCA_964530465.1 uncultured Nitrososphaeria archaeon
CATATAGCTTATCATCTAATAGCTTGGCTATTGCTAGGATTGGCCGCCACAATTCATCATATCTCCCGTATAATCCAGTATCTACCTGATGATATGCATTGTAGACATCATTACAGTATAGGAATCTAGCCATATACAGCTTACTTCTCATCCATCCATACTCACTTACAAAGTCTAAATTTCTGAAGTTCATCCTAGCACGAATCATTTCAATCTCAATATATCTAGTGCCTATCTGAGTAGCTATTGATTCATCCGCTCCATGCTCCAATCTATCCACTGAGTTAATAACTACTGGAGTATACATGCTGAATAAATCTAGTATGAATCTACCGCCCTCTGTCTTCTCCAGTCTGGGAACTAATGCCGACTTCTTATAGACGTGTTTAAGAAGTGAGAATAAGTACTTCTTATACTTCCTAATTA
>CAZHBK010000253.1:436-1722 GCA_964530465.1 uncultured Nitrososphaeria archaeon
TCGAAATCATCGAATCCCAGTGTTGGTTTGTATGCCTCAATAATTCTAGGTAGGTTGGCGTCGGTTGGATCTGTAATCATAAACCCTCTTCTGGATACTGATGTTATCCACTTGGTTAGTCTAGTTTTACCACTTCCACTAGATCCATATATACTCAATATTGGATATGCTGGGAATAGGTCACTAAAATACGTGCCTATAGTCCATAAGCATACTAAATCATAATAGATCTCCCTAGCAAACCATACATTATCCTTTAGAAGTCTCCTAAGCTCTTTCCATATCTCATATAGTTTTATTCGATCCCTTAGTCTCTCTACTGGAGTGTTATATAGTATTTTAACTGTATCATAGTCTAGATTAGTTGGAAGGCTATTCTCAAGTACGACCTTTCTTTTCAGCCTAACTATCTTATCGCCTAGATCTAATTCATCCTTCTTAATCTGCTTTATAATCCTCTTTACACTATCTTCCCTATACCTGTAGATTAATAGGAATGGGAGTGAGGTGGTATATGTTGATCGCTCTCCATTTTTGTTTATTCTCTCAACCTGTGTGTATGCATAGAAGAGCTCACTCACAATGCTATCTCCATTAGTCTTAACGTAAAAACCAGCTGGATGGACTTTAAATCCATCACTCGCTATTAGTGTATATCTAGCCTCTTCTTCATCAACAGCTATTGTGCCTATCCCTATGGCGATCTCCATTAACTTCTCATTTAATAACTCTCTATCTATGCTTAATCCACTTTTAATCAGGATTTCAGATACCTTTTCTTGAAGCCAGTTATATACTTCATTAACTGTCTTTAGTGGATCTATAGGTCCTATCTCACCAATACAGATATTATCATTATATACTTCAACATAGTAGAAGTAGTCTTTGCTTTTAACCATAAATCTAATCATACTCCCACCATCATCCTCCTTAATCTAACCTCTCTCCTAAGCGGCCTGTAGAATCTACCTAGCTCTGAGTCATTCTTGATCTTCTCTAGGAGTTGATCTAGTGATTCTGCATGTGGCCCTAATACTCCATCAATTATCAATGTATACAGTTTATACTCTCGTCTAACCTCAAGTATATGCTTGTTTACTCTAACACGCAGGATGATCTTCTTAGGATATCTATACTGTTTAACCTTTGGATGAACATGCAACATCCAGATAAACTTAATGAGATCTGGATGAATACTATAGAGATTATACCGACTGGCCAGCTCATCACACTCCTCAATATATCTACATGGACCCAATAAAACTCCATTAAATAGAATAAATAAA
>CAZHBK010000254.1:0-1715 GCA_964530465.1 uncultured Nitrososphaeria archaeon
TTTTTTCAAGCCATTCATCAAGTTCATCACGACTCTTATTAAATAGGAAATTATATCCAAAGAATAATTCATCTCCACCATCACCTGTAGCTATATAGGTGCAATTGAGTTGTTTAGCTCTTAGTAAACTGATACATATAGGTATATCACAAGCTACTTCTATAGGATCTATAGTCTTCATAGTCTTTAATACAATCTCCTCGCAGGTATTTATTTCATCTAATGATGGATGATGTATAATGTGCTTTAATCCTAGGGATTTAGTAACATATGTTGCATACTCAAGATCGGGGGAATTAACGTCATAAGCTATTGTAATTGCCTTTAGATCCTTTTTAACACTAGCATATGATGAAGCAATAAAGGATGTATCAATACCACCAGATAATAATATGCAATCACACTCTCTGCTCTGAAGTTCTCCACAGATTATCTTAGCCAATTCAATACCATAATCTAAACACTTCATTACGATGTATTTAAAATGAAAAATACTAACGTAAGTACTTCTCTTTATTATCTTTATGATTATTTTATATGAAGAGTTCTCGTGCTACGTAAGCTCCTGCAGCAATAATACTTAAGGCATATATTACTCTTAGTAACCATGGTGGTGATTTTGCAGCTAATCTAGCACCTATCCATGATGCTACTAAAGTTGGTATTCCTACTGCTAAGAATAAAATTACATTCATGTAACCACTAGCAGTTAATACTGCAGATCCCATACCTGCAGTTGCAATCATCTCTGCGCTTGAAGTACCTACTGCTACATGTGTTGGATATGCTAATGCTATGAATATAGGTACGAAATAGATACCTCCACCAAAACCGCATAATCCTGTTGCAAAACCAGCTAGAAACATTAAAGCTGCTAGTTTAAATCCATGCTCTAGAACTCCAACTTCTTTAACTGTAATCCTCTTTATAAGCTTACCCCTCATCTTAAAGGTATTATATAGTACGTAAATTCCAACTAAGATACAGGCAAATCCAAAAATTCCCTTTAAAGTCTTAGCTGGAACATACTTAGCAACTACATATGCTCCTAAAGCAACACCGAGAGTAGCTGATGTAGCAGCTGTAATCAACCCCTTAGTATATACATGATACTTCCTCCAGTGCTCGAAAACACCAGGTAGTGTAGTAATTGCTACAACAGCCTGATTGAGACAATATGCAGTTTTAATACCTACATTGAATAAATACATGAACATCGGAATTCTAAGGAAGCACCCTCCAACTCCAAGCCATGTAGCTAATAATCCTGGTATTAAAGCAGTTAACAATACATATATCCAGAATAATATGTCGAAATGCATTATAATCAACCCATGAAAAAAATTTCATATATAACATAGATATAAGAATTCAGTATATACTGAATTAATGTAGAATCATATAATTGATGCACGTGTTAATCTCTGATAGAGGTATGAATAAGGTATTATCGATCGATGAATTATCGGAGAATATTAGTAATGAATGTAGAAAGATTTTATCTAAGGAGTATGGTAAGTTAGAGATCGAATATCCTAAGAAGAGAATTGAGAAATATGCGGAGATATTATCAGCATTATCAAATCCAATTAGATTATCTATAATATGGATATTACTACAATATGACCTACCAGTATGCGTATTAGTTGCATTATTAAGGAGGGAACAGACATTAATCTCTCATCACTTGAGTATTCTAAGAGAGTATAATATAG
>CAZHBK010000255.1:0-1709 GCA_964530465.1 uncultured Nitrososphaeria archaeon
GCTTTTGTATAAAGCTTGCTTTATGTAAAGACCTTTTTCTACATCGTTTATAAGAACCGAGCTTTACCTAAGTGCGGAGGTAAAAATGACCTTCAAAAAGCTAATAGCGGGCCTGAGGCCCTCCGAGCTCAGGCTACTCTTCACCCTCTCTGAGGGGGACTTCTCATTCAGCCAGCTCCGCTACTACGCTTTCGGCGGGAGCGTTAGCGACAGAACTATCTGGCTCGCATTAAACCGTCTGAGGGAGCTCGGGCTCATAGAAGTAGAGGAGAGGCTTGGGCCCAGGAACAGGCCACGTAAATTTTACCGATTGAAAGAGCACATCAAGAGGGAGATCAAGAAGCTTGTCAAGGACTTCTTTGAGTTAGGTCGTGGCGTGGAGATAAGCGATGTCATAGAGGGCTTCATAGAGGCCAAGAGGTTTGTCGATGATGTCGCCGGGTTCCTTCCTGAGAGGCCCGTGAAGCAGGGCAAGAAATACGTAATCGTGAAGCTCCCTATCGCACCTCGTGAGTCTATTGGGATTTTCAATCTTCTTCTCCTAATCTACCGATTCTTCTCATGCATAAACGAGGCTTATGCGGAGCCCAAGGAGTTAGAGGGTTATGCTGAACGGCTGAGGTGCGATTTCATAGAATTAATGAATTTGGTTGTAGAGATAGATCCGGGGTCAGAGGAAGGGCGCTTATTCATGTGGTTCTTAGATAGGGAGAGAAGGAGGGCTAAAGGCATGTTATTCGCTTTCTTATTCCTGCTTCAAGATCATCACTGTTTATTGCCAGATGATGCGAAGAAAATGAAGAAGTTCTTCTCTCCACCTGAGCCCGTGGAGGTTAAACGCTCAAGGCCCATAACGAGTCTAGATTTGGCAACCCTACTGGCCAGGATACCAGAGGAGGGAAAGGCGAGCGGTGTTGGAGCCTCTTTAAGGAATGAGAGCGATGAAAGTGCCGCTCGCCCCCTCAAAAAGCCAAAAGGAGGTGAGAACTATGGGACGTAAGCCAATTATTGAGAAATCCACGTTAGCACCATGTATCGGGACCAGACGGCCCATCCCGCCCAACCGCTGTGATACCTGCCGGAAGCATTCCTACATCACCTGCGATGATGTCCAGCTCGTTGTCCACGGCGATGGACGGGTGATATCTGTCCCGGTGCAGAGAGGTGAGCCTCATGGCGGAGCACGAGACAGAGGAGGAAGGGCTTGAGGAGCTCGCTAAGCTTCTGTTCAAGTTATTCGTGAATCGCTCGGACGATTACGCCCTTCAGACGGAGCGGGGAACTTACGTTCGGGCTAACAGCGAGGGAGGACAGAGGCTGAGGGCAAAGCTTGGTCTTCCGAGCCAGCTAACGCCTGAGCTCATAGAAAAGCACCTTCGAGGAGAGATAACGTTAGGCGTTTATCCCTATAGCCCTGAAACGGGTCTAACGAAATGGGGCTGCTACGACTTCGATGATGCTAGCCCGGACATCGTAAGGCGTGTCTACGAAGCCATCTGTAAAGACAAGGTGCTTAAGAATGCCTGCTTGGTAGAGCGAAGCTCAACGCCAGAGCGTATTCACATCTGGCTATTCTTCAAGGGTGAGGAGCCAGGCGTGGTAAGGTGGCTCATGAAGAAGATAGCTGAGGATGCTGGAGTGGGTCTAAAAGACGTTGAGATATTCCCGAAGCAAGAAGATATCTCGGCTGAGTTCGGCAATCTAGTTAG
>CAZHBK010000256.1:0-1705 GCA_964530465.1 uncultured Nitrososphaeria archaeon
AAGTTAATATTTTAAGCTAACTGTATACATTTATATGTAATTCTACATTCCTAAATAAAATAATTCAAATCGATAATTATTTTATCTATGAGTAGTCGATTTGATAATATCTCTAGGATTTTAGGTGTTTTGGTTGCTGAGAGGGAGAGTTATTCGTATGTAGATAAGGTTGGTTATGCTCCATCCAGAGATACACTACTCTTCTACTTGAAGGAAGCATTTAGAGATTTCAATTCATTACTCTCTAGTGGTTTTGAGAATACTACTGCTGGTAGCGAAGCTAAGCGTGTTAATCTTAGAGAGGCTGAGAGAGAGCTTCTAGAGATTGAGAGTATTAATGATAGGAGGAAGCTGAGAGAGGTATCGAGTCTGATATCTTCAAGAGCACTTCTTATAGCAGCTAGATTGATGGGTAGAGAGGAGGGTGGTGGGGAGTAGGAGGTGGTTTATGATGGGTGATGTTTATATATCTATTAGAGGTAGGGTTCTAATTAATGTTGAAGCATTGAATATGACTGAATCTGTTGGTAACTATGTTAAGCATAGGAGAGTCCCAGTAATGATTCCAAGTGATGGAGGATATACCGTATACTTCGTACCTGCTATAAGTGGTGAATCGATAGCTCATGGATATCAAGTGGTACTCGCTGAGGAGGCAGTTAAGAGGGGATTACCAGTATGTAATCTATGTAGGCAGGGTATATTCCTGAAGAGTACAACTAAAGCCGTTTATAAATCTGCATTCAGTAGAGATCCACCAAGTGATTCATTCGAGTTAGAGAAGTCTATTATAGAGAATTGTGTAGTGGAGGATATAGGAGGCTTCCTATATGCTGAGGCAGCTAATGTTAAGAGAACGTCATGCTTCTCCACAGGCTATATGATACCGGTTAAGGAGGCTATTGAGAATACTGTTATTGAAGCTCAATTACATTCACGATATGCCTTAGGAACTCCATTCGTTAAGGCTGAGCAGAGGGGTCAGATGATATACTATGTAGAGCTTTCATCATCAGTATATACGTTTAGCTTCGATCTTGAAACTAGAGGGATTGGGAAGACTCTATTTACATATGGGAAGGTTGGAACTGAGGTAGTGAAAGATAGAGTCGAGAGGATAAAGCTAGCGTTAGACTCGATTAAAAAACTTATCATTGAGTTCTCATTTGGAGCTAAGAAGACGAGATTCCAGCCTATTGGAGATTGGGAGTCTATAGTGATAGCTGTATCAGATGATATATGGACTACTCCAAGCCCACTAACTAGAGATTATGGAGTTAGAAGCGTTGAGAAGCTGAAGAGAATCAGCTATAATACAAAGCTATATACTTATGGAGTTGACGTTCAAGAGGGAGACGGAGTTATAAAGTGCAGTACACTTGAGGATGCAGTATCAAAAGCTATCGATGATGCAAAGAAGAGGGTTGGATAACAGTAATGATAGCATTTAAGATTGATATTGAATTTATATGGGGTTTTTCATCTAACGTAGCCGGTCTATCTAAAACACCACAACCCTTTCTTTATCCACCACCATCAACCCTAATAGGTGCATTAGCTGCATCAATAGCTAAAAGGGAGAACCTTGGAGAGAACGAATATAAAACAATGCTAATTCCAAGTCTAAGTAGAAATCTACTTGCTATCGGAGTTAAACCATTAAATTGCATTCCAATAAGATATTCAGATATTAATAGGATTATAT
>CAZHBK010000257.1:0-1696 GCA_964530465.1 uncultured Nitrososphaeria archaeon
CGCAGACTCAATGCATAAAAACTTCTACGAAAACCTAGCAACAAAAGAAGACATAGAAGACGTACTAAAAGAAGTCGAAAAACTAGTAAATGCAATAGCAAATAAATACCGAAGAAATCACTTCCCATAAAAGAATGTGGTCAAGTATACGTGATTAAGATAAATACTTCACAACTGGAAATATAATAAGTGGTGATTATACTCTGAATGAAGAAATTAAATATATCTTTAAAAGTTAAAAACTGGGGGCCAATTACAGAGGGAGAGATTGAGATAAAGCCATTAACGATATTTATAGGACCGAATAATACAGGCAAATCCTATATCGCAATGCTATATTATGCCTTAGTAAAGTCGTTAAATAGAATCTTTGAAATATACGAGTCACCATTAATACTCCTCAAACCGGTAGAAAGCTCGAAACTTAACATGATACTAGAGAAGCTAGATAGTAATCTAAACATAAAGAAAGATGAAATCCTTTCGAGAAAGCAGGTCATAAGCAGTATAGTTAAGGCACGAATATCAAACAGCAGTATGAAGTTAAGTCAAATACCGCTATTCATATTTAAGGAATCCTTAAATGAAGTAATTAACATAATTGAAGAAGAACTTGCTAAAGTTATACGTAATTATCTCATAAGAGAGCTAGAAAGAGTATATAGCTCTAAATTAATAGATCTCATAAAGCATGGAGAGAAATATGCAGAGATACAGCTAGACATCCGATCAGATCTCTTAGAGCTACTCTTAAATACAGAAATAAGAAAGCAGAAAGATATAGAGATAAAAGTCAGTATTAAAATTCTAGATGAAGATAGAGTAGTTAAAAATCTATTAAATGATCTTAATACTCAATTACATGGATGGCTATTAGCTAAGCCGAGAATAAAGGTATCGAAGTATGTAAATAGCCTTATAAGATATACTGAAGTAAAGCTTATAGGGGAAATATCTGAGAAGATCAACGCTAATATAATATATCTACCGGCTTCAAGAGCAGGCATACTACATAGTTATAGAATGGTGGCGAAAGCTATAGTCCAGATGGCTCCCTTAGCACCAATTAGAGGAGCTGAAATACCTCCTATCTCGGGTCCAATAGCGGATTTCCTAGCATCATTAATAGAAGCTGTACCTCCAACATCAATAACTACGATGGAAAGAGCGGTAAGTAAGAAAGTTGTAGAGGAGGTATGTAAGCATTTAGAGGAAGATATTCTAGAAGGAGGTATTAGCGTGGTACGAGAGATGGGGGAACCACCAAAGATAATATACAAGCAAGATAAACATCCCATCCCCATCATTAGAGTATCATCGATGATCGCAGAACTATCTCCACTAGATATATACTTAAAATATGGTTTGATCGGAGAGGGGGATGTTTTAATAATAGAAGAACCAGAATCACATCTACATCCAGATAAACAAATTAAACTAGCTGAAATACTATCGTCTCTCATTAATAAAATGAAGCTAACAGTAATAATAACAACGCATAGCGACATACTACTAGCTAAAATAAGTAATTTAACAAGCTTGAGCTTTATAGCTAAATCAGATAAAAGAAGTACGAGGTATTTAGATATCGCCATAAATCCAGAAGCCATCTCAGTATATCAATTTAGGAAGATAGGAGATAATGTAAAGATAGAGACTATAAAAGTTACATATGAAGGAATTCCAGACGATATGT
>CAZHBK010000258.1:0-1690 GCA_964530465.1 uncultured Nitrososphaeria archaeon
CTGCTAGGCTGTTTGAAAGCGCGGTGGCGGAGCTCGCGCGGAGGGCTGGAGCCAAGGTGCCGCACATCGTCTTATTCTATGCGAGCGGCATAGGGGTCATAGGGGCTGGCTTGGTCGCCCAGCTCGAGTTCGACTTCCTCAACCTATTTTGGCCAGAGGAGAGGAGTCAAGGGCGCGTGGAGTTCCCGTTTAGGTACAAGATGAGGGTTCTCTGGCTGCACCCTTCAGTTGTTAAGAACGCGCTAGACGCGACCAAGTGGGAGGGGGACAGCGAGCTTACGGAGATCCTCAAGGCGTACGCTGTAAGCGGGCTGCAGCACATAGTACAGCCTGAGACCGCTTCGAGAGTCAGGGAGTTGCTTAAGAAGCGCATTAGGGAGTTCGACGAGTCTGCGCTCTTCGTTGGAGGCCTGGGCAACTTGTCCGTTGAGAGCCTCAGAAGAGCTGTGGAGCTCAGGAACCTGGTGTTTAGAGAGAGCGTGCTAACTCAGGTGGTTTCAGCTCTAAGGTGCGGCAAGCACGTGCTACTCATGGGCCCCCCAGGGACTGGCAAGACGGCGCTGGCTAAAGCCGTCGCGGAGGCGATAGGGTTTCAGCCCTACGTGTGCACTGCCAACAGCTCGTGGACGCGCTACGACTTCATAGGGGGGCCGGTGATCGGCGAGGGCGGGAGGATGGTGTGGAGGAGCGGGCACCTCCTAGAGGCTCTGAGCAGACATCTAGAGAGGGGCTGCCTACTGATAGTCGAGGAGCTAAACAGAGCCGAGGCTGACAAGGTCCTAGCCGAGTTCTTCACCATGTTCGCCTCGAGTGACCCGAGGGAGTGGGTGTTCCCGCGCAGCCTAATTGACGAGATCAAGAGCTACGACTACAGCAAGGACAGAGCCGCCAAGATCCTACTTGAGAGGCTGCCACAGCTAGGCGAGAGGCCCGGCGGGTACGCGATACCGCCCGACTTCCGTGTCATAGCGACCGTCAACTCCTTCGACAGGACCTACCTGTTCACGCTGGGCTTCGCCCTCCAGAGGAGATTTGCCGTCATAGAGATCAGCCCCCCGAAGCCTGAGGAGGAGAGGAGGGCCGTAGCGAGGCAGCTGGGGAGGAGTGAGGACGACGAGGTGGTGGGGCTAGCGTCGGAGTTCGTCAGGAAGGTGAGGAACCTTACCGGCAGGCCCATAGGGACGGCTACGCTCGTCGACATAGCTGCGATTGCTCTCGAGGCCCACGAGAGGGAGGGCGTGAGCGCTAAGGAAGCCATAGACTTGGCGGCCAGCACAGCTCTCCCTAGCCAGCTAGAGGGCCTGCCGCGCGACGTCCTCGAGAACTTGGCCTCCAAGCTTGAGGAGGAGGGGTACGAGCAGACCGCAGAGGCCGTGAGGAGCCTGTACAAGTATGTCCCTGAGTGAGGAGTTCATAGTCTTGACGGAGTCGCTACTAGACTCCCTGTACGTGCTGCTGTCGATATCTAGGGTCGAGAGCTTCACGCCTACGGTGGTAAAGTGCCGGGGCCAGAGGCTAGCCGTCCCCTCAAATGTAGCTATAATGCTGAAGGTGGCGACGCAGCTCTCAAACTTCATCTCGGAGCTGCGCAGGATCCTGCTGTCGCCAGCTAGGATGCTCGAGGAGGAGGTCGTAATCGGCAGAGAGGTGAGGGGCTCGCTCCACCTGCCGTTGACCACTCAGCTCAGGG
>CAZHBK010000259.1:0-1674 GCA_964530465.1 uncultured Nitrososphaeria archaeon
CTAGTTACACTTCTAGCTAATACTGCCTATCGTAGAGGATTAAAAGTTGCTGTTATAGATGCTGACGTAGGACAGGCCGATATAGGTCCCACTACTTGTATCTCCCTAGGCACCATCGAAAAACCTATCTTGAAATTGAGTGAAGCAAAGTATTTAAAATCCTGCTTTGTAGGATCAATAACGCCTTGTAGCTGTATGGACAGGGTACTTCTATGCATAAACAAGCTACTTAACCAAGCTTACACTATAGCTGACATCATAGCTATTGATACTGATGGATGGATTAAATCTATTGAAGCTATCGAAGCTAAAATGAATATAATTAAATTAGTAAACCCAGAATACGTATTATTACTTAAAAGAGGTAATGATCCCTGGATTTCACGCTTAGGAAAACTTCTTGAGCTATGTAAAAATGTAAAGGGCATTATATTACCAGCGCCTTCGATGATTAAAATACGTGATAGAGAGTATAGGAAAGCTATTAGAGAACATGGATACAATAGGTTTGTAAGGAATCTACAACCTTTATCAGTAAAACTGGACTCCATAGGTATAATTAATAGCGATTTATTCAACGGTGTACCTTTAACAGATGAAGAACTGCATAGTATTGGAAAAATCTTAGGTATAAGTAAGGATGACATCCTATATGGGGAAAGAGTTGACAAAAAGGCGATAATAGTATTGAGTAAACGTATAAACCTAAATACTGAGCAAGAATTGAAAATAAAGGACATGTTAAAAGTTCTCAGATTAGAATTCAGAACAAGAGGGTTTGAGAACGGCATAATGGTGGGCTTGCTTGACGAAAACCTAGAAGATTTAGGTATTGGCATAATAAAGGAGATAGACTTTAAAAATAGAACCTTGAAAATGTTAGCTCCTAAAGGAATAAATCCCTCATTACTAGTAGTAAGTCAGATTAGAATAGCGGTTAAAAACGACGAAATATGTGGGGAATTCAAGATTAGAGGTAGAGCGTTATGAAACATAACAAACCATACGAGAATTCAGTATTAGCATCTTTATTAAATCAGTTTAAACAGGTGGTATTCGAATACGAGTACCCTCTAAGTCCCATTATAGAAGCAGCAAAAATAATATCGGCTAATCAAAATAAAATTATAATGCTACGTATTCGTGATTATGATATGTTAGTAGTGTCAAATATTGTGACTAGGGACAGACTTCTTAAATTAATGAATGCTAAATCAGATATTGAAGCATATAGGAAGTTATGTTATGCACTAAGTAATCCTAGAAAGATAAAGGAGACATCAATAGAAAATTATCCATTCTGTAAAGGATTCTCACTTAGCAAAATACCTATTCTGAAATTCTATCCTAAAGATGTAGGAAGGTATATAACTTCAGCGATAATCATAGGCAAAGATCCAGAGCTAGGCTACCTTAACGCATCTATCCATAGGCTGCTAGTAGTTAACGAAGACACCATGGTAATACGTATTGTACCACGACACCTCTACACAATGTTCATGAAATATAAGAGACTGGGTAAAAAGATGCCGATAACAATTAACATAACAGTACACCCCCTGGTATTACTAGCCTCGGCCTCGTCACCCCCATATGGAGTTTTCGAGTTGGAAGTAGCAAATGCATTACTCAATGAACGGTTAAGAGCGGACTATTCACTGCATGGGGATGTCC
>CAZHBK010000260.1:0-1659 GCA_964530465.1 uncultured Nitrososphaeria archaeon
ACCGTTATCTCTCTCCCTGCAGGTATTGCAAGGATGAACCTATCCAGATTTATCGTTTACACAACCGTGGGTTCGACACCCTGGTGTGTAGCTTTAACCTATACGGGTGTGGTTTTAGGTGCAAACTGGCAAGCTGTTGAGTCATTGTTTAGGAGAGTTGATCTAGTTTTACTGTTAGCCTTGCCCGTCTTTTTAACCCTAGTATTTTACAAGTTGAGGAGGGGAAGGAAATACACGAGTTTTCCACCAGCCAAGCAATAGTCAGGGTCGTGCTTGAGGAGTTAAGGAGAAGGAAAGGGAAACTCTCAAGGGTCGTGCTCAGGATAGGCAAGTTAACCTTCCTAAACATTAAACAGGTAAAGTTCTGGGTTTCCGAGCTTTTACGCGAGCAACTTGGCTATGCCGTAGAGGTAGTTATCAACGAGGAAAGTCCCGTGTTAAAATGCGAAAGCTGCGGCCATACCTTTAAACAGGAAAAGGTTGAGGATAACCCCCTAGCACACGTATATGCACTACTTCCACCGCTCGCCTGTCCCAGGTGCGGATCCGAGAGAATAACTGTTCAAAAGGGACGTGAATGTATGATAGAAGCCATTTACTTGAGATTGGACGGGAAGTCCGAGTAGCACATAAAAACGTCTGATGAATAATCCTTACCTAGACAGACGGGGTATAAGTTCATAGGTGAAAGAATAAATATATTCATTATACATTAATACCCTTTCCGTGAAAACCATGGTAAGGATCTGTTATTATAAATTTTACCATGGTTTTCACGGAAAGGGGGGGTTCCATAATGGATGGCGTAGAGGTAATAGATTTAGGAGAGAACCTGCAACCAGAATGGATAGGGTGCTGTGTGGGCTTTGTATGCGGTGGTTGAAGCAATACTAGCGCTTTAAAAGGGGCTACAAACCTTTCCCAGCTTTCATTCACTATTTTTAGATTTAATCTAGTTATCGCAATAGGGGGTAACGCATATGCCTCGGTCTTACGAAATTAAAGTTTTCAAGCTAAAAAATGGAAGGTACGTAGTGTTTCACCCCTCTTCATGTACGATCTCTCTAGTTAATGGCAAGATGGGGAAGATTCTCAGCTTATATGAAGCTACTCGCTCTATAACAGCTATAGCTAGCGAGTCGGGGGTTAAAGAGGAAGAATGCAGGAGAATTATTAACAAGTTTTATGAGAAGGTGATAAAGCCAAGACTTACGTCTCAAGGTAACCCCTTACACTTTAACAACAAGGTGCTTTACTTGCATTTAATAGTGGCAACTGATTGTAACATGAGGTGTGAATATTGCTACGCGAAACAAGGTTCGTACGGTATGAGAAGAATGTTGATGACGAAAGAAACCGCTAAGAAAGCTATAGACACTTTCCTGGAGCTACATCCTGAGATTACAGCGGTAAAATTCTTCGGAGGAGAGCCGTTATTAAACTTTAAAGTCATAGAATGGGTTTGCAAATACATTCGAGAGAAACTAGGCAGGAACCTTTACTACACCATCTCTACGAATGGAACCATACTGAATGATAGAATTATTTCCCTTCTGAAGAAGTATAGATTTTCACTGACAGTTAGCTTAGATGGCCCGAAGGGGTGTCATGATTCTTGTCGAAAATTCCCTAACGGCCAGGGTACTCACAGAACCGTGG
>CAZHBK010000261.1:0-1659 GCA_964530465.1 uncultured Nitrososphaeria archaeon
GGAAGTGTTTATCTGTGGTTATTAGGAATGTTGTATTTCTGGCTGCTGCTAATGCGGTTTTTAGAATTTCTATATCTTCTTCTGTATTTAAGCCTAGATCGTAGACTTCGTATAAATCTATCTTGCTTTTCTCAAGAATATGGATTATGGGGCCGATCTCCGTCTTTATCTCCCTGCATAATCTCCTTAATTTGATTAATCTTCTCAGTATGCCGAGCATGTTCAGAAGGCTTGCTTGAAGTGGTGGTAGTGGATGATGGTATTTTAAATCACGTCTTAATATTGATTCATATCTCTTAATGATTGGTTGGGAGAGGTAGATCTTAATATTCCTACATTTGTAGATTATATAGCCTAGTTCTCTAATTGCCTTTTTATCTTCTTCTGGCTTATTACCGCATGGAATTAGACCGCTTAAATCGAATACTATATGGAGGATATTGCTTTTAGAATAAGTGCTCTGTGATCTTCTCGACATCTGGGAGGCCCTCTAGCGTACCATCCTCATATATTTTAACTTCCGAGAGTCTTGTCCATGGATCGCGTGTGAAGTAATAGATTTTCACGTCTCGGGCATTTATCTCAGCCTCTCCTTTTACTATAAGCTGTGCGATGGTTAATGGTATGATCTCCGTATGAGTAGTCATTATAATCGTTAGATTATTGTTTAATACTCTATCTACTATATGCTCCGTAAATTCTACAATCTTCACCGGATTCTTATGGATTTCAGGTTCTTCGATTACTAGAAGGCTATCTTTAATATTCTTAGTTAGAGTATCGAATAAAATCATATCAAGAATTCCATCGGGTGCTAGTTCTGTAGGAAGTCTTAATTTAGTGTAAGGATCTTCATATATTAAATCGATTAGTAAGAGTAATGGGCTTATACTCATAATATACCTCCCTGCATCTCCAAACCTTCCAGAATACTCGAGTGATCTACCTTCGAGAGCTTCATTATAATCTGATAGGAATGCAGGTAGGGGAGGAAATAGTGGTATGCCTTTAAATACTTCTATTAATCCACCTATCCAACTTCCAATCACTCTTAGAGTGACTTCAGCTTCAGGCTTTGCTCGGATCTCTCTTAAAAGTTTGGGTAGTAGTGTAAGGGCTTGGAGATATCCGATACGTCTAGATGGAAGAAGATATGTAGACCGCCATATACTAATTCCACCACTACGCTTAACATTAATCCTATCTTCCTCTTCCTCAATGCTTAACGTTAATCCGTTAATCCCGATTTTTATAGGAAATATGGGTTTGTCTTTCTCTCTTCTAGCTATCTCTTTAAAATCACATCCATATAATTGACTTAACAGTATCTTTGGATCTCTCCTCAAGCTTTTAATAGCGAAATATACTGCATATGCTAAACTTGACTTTCCAACAGAGTTAGGACCCATGAAGATATTAATTCTCGATAGTGAGAAATCGGCTTCAGCTATACAACGCCAATTACTAACATAGACTCTTACTTCATTCACTTCTAAAACCACCGGAGTAAGCTATATCCATTAATGAATATTATATAATCTGGTTTTTAATGAGTATTCTATTCAACATTATTATTATATCATTTTTAGGTAGGTAGTATGCATGCTGAATTTTTAGATTTATTGGATATTGAATTAAAACCGCGGTATGATCCAAGTT
>CAZHBK010000262.1:0-1656 GCA_964530465.1 uncultured Nitrososphaeria archaeon
ATATATTTTACGAAGTAAATTAATAAATATTTAATCTTTTTATTATTTTTATGACTAATGTGAATTAGCTCTGATGTGTTAATTAATTAGTTTTTAACTTTAAGAGGTCTGTAGTTAGTGTGGTGATGCTCTGTGAGTGAGGAGGTAAAACTTGATAGACGTGAGTGGTTAAAACTTGTCGGAGTTGGTGTCGCAGGATTAGTGATTGGTGGTGGCGTTGGATATTATGCAGGTTATAGTACAGCTCCTAAAGCAGTTGTTAAAACCCCTATTGAAGCCAGCCCAGTACCTAAGAAGGTTCTTAGAGTTGGAATAGGGATAGATGCAGATACGTTAGATCCAGTGAGTCAGCATACAACTATGATAGCTAATATAGTTGATCTAATGATCGATCCTCTGTTCTATCAAGATGAAAATGGTGATTTAATTCCATGGCTTGCCGAGAGCTATGAGATTTCATCAGATGGTCTAAGGTATAAAGTTAAGATTAGAGAGGGAGTTTGCTTCCAAGATGGAACGAAATTAAATGCTGATGCCGTCAAATTCCACTTCGATAGAATACTTAACCCAAAGACAAGAGTACCATTGAGAAATTACTTCGGCACCCTTAAGGAAGTCCATGTAATCGATGATTATACAGTAGAATTTATCCTCAGCGCTCCATTCGCTCCATTCTTAAGAGGGCTTTCATCTACAATGGCTGGAATAGTATCACCTAAAGCATATAAGGAATTAGGTGATAAGGGAATGGCTAATAACCCATACAATATTGGAACAGGTCCGTTTAAATTTAAGGAATGGGTGAAGGGCGACAGAATAGTGCTGGTTAAGAATGATAAATACTGGCTTGGCCCTCCAAAGGTAGATCAGATTATCTTTAAGATTGTTCCAGAACCACATACAAGAGAAGCGATGCTATTAAGTGGGGATTTAGATATGATAGTTTTACCTCCACCACCAGATATAAGTAAATTGAGAAAGAGATCAAATGTAGTTGTTAAAGCAGTTGAAAGTACAAGATATATGTTTATGTATATTAATTGTCAGAAGAAGCCTTTCACAGATAAAAGGATAAGACAAGCTATTAACTATGCGATTGATAAAGAAAGCATTATAAAGAATATATTGCTGGGATTGGCTAAAGTAGCGGATTCAGTAATGCCTTCATCATTCTTCGGTTATACACCACTACCTAGATATGAGTATAATCCAGATAAAGCTAAGAAGTTACTTGCTGAGGCCGGATATCCAAATGGTTTTGAATGTACTTTATACACTCCAACAGGTAGATATTTATTCGATAGACAAGTTGCAGAAGCGATTCAAGCATATTTGGCAAAGGTAGGTATTAAAGCTAAAATTGAAACACCTGATTGGCCGACATATATTCATACCCTACTCAAACCGTTAGAAGAAAACCCGATCGAATTAGCATTATTAGGATGGGGACCGTGGGTTTTAGATGCAGATTTTATGCTATATCCATTATTCCATTCATCAGTATGGCCTCCAAAAGGATTTAACGTGAGTTTCTATAAGAATCCAGAAGTAGATGATTTAATTATTAAAGGTAGAACAAGTACTGATCCGGAGGAGAGACTCAGAATATATAAGAGGGTATGTAAGATCATATGGGATGACGCGCCCATGGTATTC
>CAZHBK010000263.1:0-1650 GCA_964530465.1 uncultured Nitrososphaeria archaeon
ATTATGATCTTAAGCGTTCTTCTAAATCCATATCTCCTTATTAGATAAACTATCTGATCAATCATATTAAACACCTCAGCAAACTAACTAATACTATATTCATATTAGAAATTCTCACATATATACTCATATCTTTTAAAATACTTTAAAATATATGGTAATGTGCTTAGCTTTTATGCATTATATATCGGGTTGGAAGATATCTAACTATCCTATAATCATGTTTAATACTTCAGATGCGAGTGCAGGTCCTCTAACTAATCCATATCCACCCAATCCATCTATTAGATAAAGGTTTTCAAACTTCTTAACCCTACCATATATTGGATGGTAGCTATATGAGATGCTTATAGGGCCACACCATTGATCAATTAATCTCCATCTTTTAAATTTAAATCGGAATTTAAGGAGTTCTATTACGTAACTTATTGAATCTGGATATGGTTTTCTAAATCCGTCTTCTGGATTAGATATCCTGTATGCATCATAACCACCTCCAATAAACGTATTACCTAGTGATGGTCTCCAATAGCTATACATTTCCTCATCCCATAATCCAATTAAATTACTCAATCCTATATCGAATTTAAATAATGGTACTGCTAGAAGGAATGTCTTAACTTTAACTCTATACTTTTTTAGGAAGCTCTTGCTCCATGCTCCTAATGCTATAAGTACATTATCAGACTTTAATACTTCTCCATTAGATAACTCTATCGATTCAATACGTCCATTTAAAATATTCAATCCAGATGCTTCAATACCTAATTTAAATTCAGCACCTAAATCCATAGATCTACTCCATACTATGCTTAGCAATCTATCTGGTTCAACTGTTAAATCAGATTCAGAATATAATCCAACTTCATCATTATACAATTTGACGTAATCCCATTTATTCAATATATCTGATGGATATAGCAATTTTAAATCTGGGATAAGTTTTCTAAATTTCTCTAAGTCTTCCTCAGCACTCTCAATATCTTCAATACATAAATACCCCTTATGGATTACATCTTTACAATCCCTACATACCTCATATATTAGATTTAGAGATTTCAAAGCTAGAACTGCATCGTTTAAATTATCGAGCATTCTAGTAACTATACCGCCGGATTTACTTGTAGCTCCATCTGGATTTATAGACTTATCGATAACAACTGTTTTCAAACCATACTTAGATGCTATATATGCTGCAAAGGAACCTGTGATCCCAGCTCCTAAAATAGCTAACTCATACTTCAATTTAGACACCAGCTTACTATAGTCTCTGATCTCTCTAAAAGCAATCTACCCTCTAACCATAGGAGCGCCACATCTCGGGCAAGTCATAGATCTACATGGAACACCTGGCTGCTTAGGTATCCTATATCCACAGTTAGGACACATACAGTACTGTGGTGGACCACCAGCACCTCCGCCTCCTCTACCTCCCCTATACCTCCTACCAAAACCGCCAAAACCCATAATACCTCATCCCATGTACGATTATACTATAGCTTCGATATTATCCATTATTCTAAATAAGTATTTAGAATTAATTAATACCTCTATCTCTAAACTACTATGAATGTATAGCTTTCAATTTTTTATTAAACAAATCACTTTAAAGCTTAAATATACATGCCAGGATAAGTATGTTATTTGAAG
>CAZHBK010000264.1:0-1649 GCA_964530465.1 uncultured Nitrososphaeria archaeon
ACTAATGTCATACTACAGTACTAATATGTTGTGCAAGGAATATTAATGGAATATTAGCTAGCAAAGGTTAACAAAACATTAATAAAGCATCACACAACGGATCTCCACATCCAACTTTCAGTTCTGTCCCATCTCTTCAAGGGACCAAAATCTGGAGGCTCAGGAGGCGGTTTATCCTCGATTCCAACTATTTCAAGCTCACCACCGCATATAGGACATAACTTAGGCTTGTTCCAATCCTTAGTCCCTAAGAAACGTTCAATCCATTGCCTAAACATCTTCATAGGTTTGCTAGTAAGCCATCCAAACACAAAAACTCTCTTTCTCTTCTCCATATTTGTAATTAATTCAAACATGAACTTTATTTCATCCTTAGTTAGGACATTATCAATCACATAATTAAAATCACCAACCTGAGAGACGTGCAGGACTAAATCAGTAATCTGCTTAGCAATATACCAAACAGGACGGTAATATAAGTATCTTAAAACGTGCAAACATTTTTTCTTATTTCTCAAGTTAGTATAAGAAACGTAAACATCAACATCACAGTTATCAGGTACATCAAAGCCTAATTCCCTTAGTTTCTCCTTATATCTCCTCTTTACCCTTTCAACATCGATTTTACAACCGGTTCTAATGGGATTATATCCGATAATCTTTCTCTTCTCTTTTATAGGCTTAAAAACAATACTTGGAACAATTACGTGAACATGAGGATAATATTCTCCATTCCAAGGTTCCCTAGAGTGCCAATAATGTAAAGACATAATACCTGCATTTCTTCTACCATAGGGATCTTCAAGAGCATATTTTACAGCTTCTCTGAGCTTCTTCTCTTCGTCTGGACTTAACAGACGATGATACTTCTTCGGCAGAGTGAAAACGAAATGGAGAAGATAGACATGACGCCACCTCATTAGAAACATCGCGAAAAAGAAATACCATTTTTCAGCCTGTTTTTGGGCATATCTCCAACTACAAGCAGGACACCAATTTCTATCACTGCATCTCTTTGGAACTCTGAAGTGAGAACCACAGCTCTTGCACTTTGCTATGTAGAACTCATTACCACAGCTCAAAATCCGGATATAATGTGTAACATCATTCTTTTTGAGGAACAAACGCCAAATATCCTGAATAACGTGAACTCTTAGCGGGAGCGTCCCAATTGTCTTCTTGGGTTCAGGTTGCAAAAAGGTATTGCCACATGATTCAAGATAATGCGGGGGGTCCCCCGCAACCCCCGAGCTAGAGGAAGCTCGATTTGAGAGAGAATGAGATGAAGAGAGTTGGTTTGATTGGATTTGACCAGCCTTTATGGAGGCTTCAGGGCCGAGATGGAGAGAGCCTGGAGAAAATTCTCCGCCGGAGGGCGCCGGCCCCTCCTCAGCCTCCAATCTACGTTTTTCCTGGGTCAAATAAAACTGTTAAATCGGAGCTTTGAGAGGTCGGGATTATCGCCTTAGCTCTCTCCATCTCTCTTACGCCCTCCGGCGGAATTCTACAAGTTTCTACACTAATTTTCTATCTTGCATAATTTAACTTTTTCTGTTTCAGTTTTTGTTCACATGTAGCACCTACTACAGTACTAATGTGTTGTGCTAGCATTATATTGTCCAAGCTACAATATATTGTCCAATATGCGT
>CAZHBK010000265.1:0-1624 GCA_964530465.1 uncultured Nitrososphaeria archaeon
GAATATGAATAGCAATGGGATGCTCATTTTATAAATGTTATGAAGACTGGTACATTACATTTCTTTAGTACTTCTATAAAATCTTCTAAATCGAGTCTGGATAAATGCTGTGCTAGTCTCAAATCACCTGTCTCTATAAATAATTTTACTGCTTTTCTTAAATGATCTGGCAAGCTCTCTATGCATTTCCAGTCGGCCTCTTTTCTTCTAATCTCTCTTTCGATTTCATCTTCTTTGTATTCTTGGGAATTTATGTCCTGTATCCACTTCATAATTCCTCAACTCTTCATAGAAATCTCTTATCAAGCCTTTATTATAAGCTTCTCTCAACACTTCCACACTTCTCCAAACTTTTACATTGCTATATTCCGGATATAATCTAGTTAAATTTAAAACACCTTTATTCTCGGTTAGCACGATAGCATTCTCATATAATCCTATTGCAAGAGCATATGTCTCAGGAGGATCTAACGTTTTTATTCTAGGATCTCTAGCACTTATATCTATTAATTTACGTATGATATCTTCAAGCCTATCTTTAAATGGGTATATTACGAGGAAGCCTTCTTCAAGTAGTTTAGATATATATCTAATAGTATACTCGCTTTTAATCTCTCTAAATATCTCATCAACTATAAAGCAGTAATCGAATAATTTAGCTAAAATCTCTCTCCTCCTATATCTAGCCCAATCAATTAGAAAGCATGTATCTAGCGAGCATTTCATTCTGTATCATCTATAGGGATAACTTTAGGTATTTTAGCCTTCAATCTAATTTCATTAAACTCGTCAAGTGTTAATCCGGCAAGTTTAGCTGCTTTATACTCATCTCCAGTCTCTATAAATAGAATTAATGCATACTTTAATTTCGTTGGCAAACTCTCTATATACTTCCAATCTGCTTCTCTTCTTCTAATCTCTTTTTCAATATCACTCATTACTCCTATAAATAATTAAGATATGATAGTCGTATATTTTATATCTATTTGGATTTCCCTTCAAACTAGATGTATCCATTTTCAATTAAACTTATGTATAGTTCCAGCTGGTTGTAACACTTATATATCTGTAAGCAATTTGGATAGTTTACTATTAAGTAATTAACTATATACTATGTAAAATTACCATGTTATATTCTAATATGTAATTTATCGAAACCGTTTTAAATGTAACTTATTGCTTACTAAAAATTTTACAGTAATAATTACTCTATATATAGCTTTGTTCTACCAGGGGGTTTTACGTGAGGAGGAGTGTTCTCATAGGCATTATAGTTATAGTAGTTATAGTCGTCGGGGTAGGAGCATATTATGGATTATCCATGCAGCGCGGGAAGAAGCTACCTACTGATGTGAATACGCTCATTATAGCTATGGATACTTCAGATGCTGTCTCAATGGATCCGGCGAGAGCGTATGAATTTGCATCATGCTATGTAGTTAATCAGGTTTATGATAAACTAGTTGACTATGAATTACCTGATTTAACTACTGTTAAGCCTGAAGTTGCAGAGAGTTGGGAGTATTCTGCTGATGGTACTGTATGGATATTCCATATTAGGCATGGTATTAAATTTGCTAATGGAGATCCACTAACAGCTGATGCAGTAGTATATTCATTAAGG
>CAZHBK010000266.1:0-1620 GCA_964530465.1 uncultured Nitrososphaeria archaeon
TTCAATTATTAACTACTAAGGCGAGTAAACCAGATGTTAAATTAATGGATATTATAGGTAACCAGGATTTGATCCTAAAGCCATTAGTAATAGTTAATTCAGATGAGAAGATAACTGATTTAATCAAGATTTTTGTACATGAAGCTCCTCCGATAGTTGGGGTTTCACATAAAGGTAGGCTAGTTGGGATTATAACGGTCAAGAGGATATTAGAGTATATGGATAACTTATTAGATTACATATCTAATTTGCTCAAATTCAGAAGAAAAATCGCTGCTGTTTCCAATCGGTATGTAAGTGGTTATTGTGAACAATGTGGTAGATGGAGTGATAAATTAAGATATATAGATGGAAGATATTATTGCCCCGACTGTATTATCGACCTATATGGTAGGGAGATTTAAAGTAGTAATCATTCATTAACTACAAAAGAGCTATTTTCCTAATTCAAAATATAATGATCATAAAATGACTAGTAATCTTTATAATAAGCCGTAATCCTTCCTTCTATCTATAATTTGGTTAACCTCAGGACCTGTTCCTATTAATGTGACAGGTACAGAGAGCTCATCTTCTATCTTCTCTATGAATTTGCGTGCTTCTCTTGACAACTTCTTCCACTCCTTTTTACCGTAGTCCTCTTTAAACAGTACGTCTATTTTCGTTACTGCTATTTGCGTCGGGCTATTTAGCATAACTGCACGTTTAGCATAATTAAAGTTAAACGGTGCAACTCTCCTTCTCCTTCCAGTAACTGTAGCAATTTCGACAAGTCCTAACTTTTCTACTTCTTCTGGACTGTATTCATTTTCAAGAGGTCCTCCACCTACTCTTGTCACATACGCTTTAAAGACTAAAATAACTTCATCTACACGTTTTGGACCAACACCTACATCAGCACATATCGATGCTGCGGTTACATCTTTAGAAGTCACATATGGATATGTACCATGGTATAATGATAAAAATGTACCTTGAGTACCCTCTAACAGAACTTTCTTACCTTCATCAAGGCCTTTGTTAACTTCATATGCAACATCCTTAAGATATTCTTTAAGCGACGGATAATCTTTAGCTAGTCTTAAGATTCTCATTACTCGGTCTCGCATCGCGGGTCCCGATCCACTACCAGTAGTTCCTATTTTCCCCTTTAAATATGCATTAGTTCTATCCTCCTCAATATGTTTCTTCTCAATTATACCTGTCTGATAATCCATAAAAATCCTGCCTCGTGTTTTAGTTTCTTCAACTTCTTTTAGAAATACTTCAGGATTTACCAAAACTCCAGCACCTATCAATAGCAATGTCTTCTGATTAACAAACGCACTAGGTATTTGCCTAAGTTTATATGTCCTTCCTTCATATACTACTGTATGCCCTGCATTGGGTCCTACACCTCCTCTAACGGCAATATCTATGTCATCTTTAAGTGCTAAGTACGATATCATCTTCCCCTTTCCAGTATCACCAAAAAATCCATCTACAACTACATATAGCATCGTCAACACCGAATCATAATTCAAACCTAATTACTAAGGTCTTCTTTGTTATCCATAAACTACAAAATCTAATTTATTAAGCATAATGCATATAAAATAGTATATATCGCTAAAATAATAC
>CAZHBK010000267.1:0-1619 GCA_964530465.1 uncultured Nitrososphaeria archaeon
ACATAAAGCACCTAATAAACAATAAAATAACTAGGGAAGTATTTAGTTATATTATTGCTTAATGATGTTTCTAACAAACTTACATCAGAGTTTAGAGTAAGGTTAATTAGATAGCTATCCCGTTTATTCCAGGATGATGTTGTATCAAATTATTAATAGGCATCTTTACTAGCTGAAGATTTAAATTATTTCTATTTTTCCTCTTTTTTTACTATCCTAATACTTCTTATACCTGCTTCAAGAAGATTAACTAATGCATTCCCACTTGCATTGCCTGTAATCTTACCTAGCGATCCATATATTTGCCTCCATACTAGTTTTGTACGTCCACTCTTCGACGTGTATGATACCCCGATAACATTCTTAGCTTCAACAATTACTATATCATTAATTTCTTCTATATCTTTCTTCTCTTCAGCTTCGACATAGATCCTTCCCTTTTCAGTTCTCCTCTCAAGTAAGTATCGTGGATCTCTTAAATACTTACTTGGTATTTTACCTCTTGCCACACTTTCAATTAGAAACCTCTTAACTTCATCTAACGTACAGTATACTTCAATTTCAGGCATTTCCAAACATTATGATATTTCTCAAAGTGTAAAATTAAAATTAACTCACTCTGCCAGTATGACTGAGCTAATACCGGAGTAAATTATATTTAGCTTCAACTTTATATAATTAGTGATAGAGATGGGGGAGCGAGGATCGATCTGGCCCCTGAGATCGATAGAAATGATCGGGATCTTGAGTTGAGAGCTCCCGACTATTCTACTCTTTTTACTCCGATGGTTACTTCATTATCATCTATAATCCATTTTTTAATTAAACCATGTAGATCTTTTGTAACTTTAATTTCTCTGGCTCTTGTTTCACTCTTAATGTAGTCAATGAATGAATTTATTGCATCTAGGATTTCTTTGGATTCAGCATCAATGTAAACGATGATATAATCTAATACATTTAATTTCAACTCTTTTCTCATGTATTGTATCCTTCTAACAATATCCTTAGCTATACCCTCGTATAGTAACTCAGTATGTATTCTCGTATTAACAATTATTAAGCTATTCTTAAAGTTAGCATGTGCAAAGCCATCTGATTCTACTATATTAGCTGCTATTTCATCTGGATGTATTACTAAGGCTCCTAGGTTTTCGACGTTAATTGTTATTGGATTGCCTTTATATAATGACCACTTTAACTCTTTAGGCAGGTCCTCTAATGTAGATAAAATGTATTTGATATTAGATTTATACTTAGGTCCTAGTTTGTCAAATTTCGGTTTTATAGAAATATCTATATAATTTAAAATCTCTTCCTCATTAGAATAATATCTAATATCTTGGATGTTTGTAAGTATTGAAATAATCTCTCGTTGTCTATCTGTTAATTTGCAATATAATTCGTATGGTAATAACGCATATTCTAAAGGTTGTCTAACTTTGATGTTTTTTGACTGCTTTATTGAGATTAAGGTTGATATTAAATCCCACATTAATTTGTATTTAGCAATTAGATCTATATTAATTAAATCTTTATTTTCGTCCGGCCATGCCATTAAATGAACGCTCAAATATCTCTCCTTACGATATTTAGATATAATATTTAGGTAAAGATAC
>CAZHBK010000268.1:0-1606 GCA_964530465.1 uncultured Nitrososphaeria archaeon
ATATTACTATTTGATGCTTTATGGATAAAGGACTTGTAGTATGGTTTACAGGCTTACCTGGTAGTGGTAAAACTACTATTGCTAATAGACTGGCTGATATCCTTAAGTCTAAAGGATTTAAAGTTGAAGTATTAGATGGTGATTGGGCTAGGAAGACTGTTAGTATTGGGGCAGGATATACTAGAGAGGAAAGAAGAATTCATCTAGTTAGGATAGCGTGGATATCCAGATTACTAGCTAGAAATGGTGTAGTAGTATTATGTAGTTTTGTATCACCATATAGAGATGTTAGGAGAGAGGTTAGAAGGATTATTGAGGAGGAAGTACCATATATAGAAGTATATGTTAAATGCAGTCTAGAGGAATGTATGAGGAGAGATCCTAAAGGATTATATAAGAAGGCTTTAAGAGGAGAGATTAAACATATGACTGGATTAGATGATCCATATGAACCACCTGAAAAACCAGAAATCACAATCGATACTGAGAATTTAAGTATTGAGGATAATATAGAGATTATTTTAAATTATTTAAGGGAGAAGAGATTTATTTAGGTATTCCTAATGAAGAAGAATAAGATATTCATCTTAGGCTTGGATTGTGTACCCCCTAGAATACTATATGATAGAGAGGGAGTAGAACTTAAATACCTAGCCGAGGTAGTCGATAATAGTGCCAGATATATATTAAAGAGTTGCCATCCACCAATTACAATACCTGCATGGATGGTTATGTTTACTGGTAAAACACCTGGAGAGCTTGGAATATATGGCTTTAGACATAGAAAGCCGGGAGATGTAAGAGAGAGTTATATTGTTAACTCTAAGTTTATTAGACATAAGACGATATGGGAGTTGGCAAATGAATTAGGATATAGAGTTGGAGTAATAGGTGTGCCACCAACATATCCGCCAAAACCATTGAAGGGAATCATGATAACTGATTTCATAACGCCAGGTCCAGATAAATCATATACATTTCCACCAACGCTTAAATTCGAGTTAGAGAGGAGGTTTGGAAAGTATATATTCGATGTAGTATATCGTAGTGAGGATAAAGATAGAATCATTAGAGAGTTATTTCAAATGACGGAGCAACACTTCAACATAGTTAAATACTTGCTTAAGAATAAGAATTTAGATATGATTATATATGTTGAGATTGGAACAGATAGAGTGCATCATGCATTCTGGAAGTATTTTGATGAGGAACACCCAAGATATACATATCATCCAGTATATAGCAATGTAATACCAGAATACTATAAATTCATAGATGAGAGATTTGGAGAATTGCTGAAATATCTAAAAGGCTATACAATAGTAATCGTATCAGACCATGGAGTGAAAGCTATGAAAGGAGCATTCGTAGTAAATCAGTGGCTTGAAGAAGCAGGATATTTAAAATTTAAGGAGAAGCCTAGGAAACCAGGTATGGAGTTAGATGCATCAATAATAGACTGGAATCATACAATAGCATGGGGGTGGGGAGGATACTACGCTAGAATATTCATAAATCTAGAGGGTAGAGAGCCAAGAGGAATCGTAAAGAAATCAGAATATGAAGATATAGTAAAACAGCTAAAGGAAGATATAAGTAGAATTAG
>CAZHBK010000269.1:0-1604 GCA_964530465.1 uncultured Nitrososphaeria archaeon
AGCTATAGCTTCATTGGTAATAGGTTCTATTATAGTAGCGTCGATAAAACTCATGGTCTATAGACCTAGACCATATCTAACATGTAATAATATTAAGCCTTTAGAGATAGAATCTGGCCCAAGCTTTCCAAGCGGGCATTCTGAGAGAGCATTCACATTAGCGACTATATTATCGAGATATTTTAGGAAGATCAAGATTATATTATATCTATATGCAATTATAATATGTTTTAGTAGAGTATATTTAGGGGTACATTACCCACTCGATGTTATAATTGGAGGAGTAATTGGATGGATAGTAGGTAAGATAACATTGAAGCTTGAAGATAAGATTCTATTCTACTCAAATAAAGTAGGTCTCGCTACTGATTAAGGTAAATATTTAAGTCTGTCTCAACTTAGGAGTTACTCCTTTAGAGAAGTTGGTTTAATCATTATATAATGGTATTTTTAACCTGGTTTAAATCCTCTCCCTACAGCTATCTTCCAGAATTCATCACTTGCGTAATGTAGGTTTTTAACTACCTTACCTTTCTTCATACTAGATAATGCTTCAGATGATACTAATGCCTTTCCTAAGGCTATCGGAGTATTATAGTTTAAGATGAAGACTGCTACTATATCGCCTTCATTAAATTCATCATATTCTTTAATACCTGGTCTCATTACATCAGCACCATTAGTTACATATGGTGCTGCACCCTCATCAACATAGACTTTCTTTAATCCGTTGAAGAAGTTTAGAGAGCCTATAAATGGTAGTATCGTTCCATCATTTAAATAGACTAGTAGTGGTTTTTCATCAGCTATAAATAACTCGCCATGCTTCGACTTAACAGCTATAATTTTCTTACTCTTAGAAATCCTACACGTAATTCCAGTCTCGGATAATCGACCCACTAATTCCTTAAATTCTCTCTTACTAACCTGCCTAACACTCAACATAAAACACCTACATTAGCTTCTATATTCAATCATTAATCAGATAAGGGATTATTTAAGATTAGAGGAAGTTAGTAATTTGGTGGACCCGCCGGGATTCGAACCCGGGACCTCTCGGGTGCGAACCGAGCGCTCTCGGTTTTACTACCCTAAATCGACCGGCTGAGCTACGGGCTCACCATAATAATTATCCATTAATCATCAGTAGATTGGAATAATTTTAAATCTTACTAGAATCAAACTTGAATAAACCTCATAAGGACTAATAAAGACATCATTCCTCGCCGATCAGATAAGAAAAGATTCTTCATCGCAACGCTCCGCAGACCGTCGTACTCATCATCCACAACTATTAAAAACATGAGAGATAAATAAACGTTCATAGATGAAAGAAATGTAGATTTAGGAAAGTAATAATGAGTGGAATACCTAACGCTCTTATATTATTATTCCTGGAAGATATGCTATCGATGAGTGAAGAAGCTAGCATAACTGATTAGTTTAGTAAATGCTGTAAAGGTACTCCTATAAATTACATGCTAGGAGTGTTAAGGTGATTTTCATATAATATAGTCCTAATATAGATACTGCAGAAATTGTAGAAATACTATAAAAAATTGTGTAAAGAAGGGGGGTTAAATAGGACGTAAGATGCACTATAT
>CAZHBK010000270.1:0-1602 GCA_964530465.1 uncultured Nitrososphaeria archaeon
TGGCGCAGCAGAGGGGCACGTAGGCGACCTCAAGGTTCAGGTAGTTCACGCCAGCATCTACGCCCACAGCCGAGAACTCCCCGGCGGCGAAGGCCTCTGATAACGCCTCAACACGCTCCCCTTCCACGCGCCTGAGGCCTATGAGCTTGGCCACGGCTTTCTCAAGAGGTGCCCTCGACCTGAGGGCCTTCCTCTTGCGCTTGTACTCCTCTATCACGTGCCTGGTGCCCTCGTCCATGAGAAGCCTGTATATGAATGGGTGGGGGGCGCTCTCCAGGGCCTCCTCCACCATCTCCACGCGCTCGCGGAGGGAGCTAGGCAGGCTGGAGAAGCGCTCGACCTCGTTGGCCAAGCCAGGCCCCACGCTTAGTGGGCAGGTGCCTGCTTTAAACAGCCCTGCCATGTGCCTCGCAAAGCGGGCGGGCGAGTTAGGTGAAAGTGAACAGGTGCCCGTCAGCGCCTTAGCTCGGACAAGAACTTCCTCACCACGTAGCTGGCCGTCGAGACATCTTGTATGGCCAAGCCCACGCTCTTGAAGACCGTTATCTCCTCGTCCGATGTCCTGCCCGGCTTAGCGCCCGAGACCACCTCACCTAGCTCCGCGTAGATGTGCTCCTCCGTGATGAGGCCCTGCTTGATGGGTATTATTATATCGCCAGCCTCCGCCAGGGCCGCCTCCCGCTGATCCACGACCACTTTGGCCTCGGCTATGATCTGGCCATGCAGCTCCTGCATGTCTGGTCTGAAGGCCCCTATGGCGTTGATGTGGACGCCAGCCTTCAGCCACTCGCGCTTCATCACCGGCGTCTTGGAGGTCGTGGCCGTGCAGATCACGTCTGCCTCCCGCACCGCCTCCTCAGCGCTTGCGGCTACTCTCACGGGCAGGCCAAGCTTATCGCTCATCTCCCTCGCGTATCGCTCGGCCCGCTCACGGGCGATATCGTAGGCCCAGATCTCCTTGATGGGCCTGACCGCGCACACGCCCATGGCCTGCGTCCTGCCCTGCACGCCACAGCCTATGATAGCCAAGACCTCCGCGTCCTCCCGGGCCAGGTGCTTGGTGGCCACGCCGCTGACGGCCCCCGTCCTTATGGCCGTGAGCCTGTTGGCCTCTAGAATGGCTATCACGCGCCCCGTCCTGGGGTCGCAGACCACCACGTGCGCTACTATGGTGGGCAAGCCGAGCTTGGGGTTCTCCGGGTAGAAGGAGACCACCTTCGTGGCCAGGGCATCCATCTCATCTATGTAGGCGGGCATGAGGAGGAAGACGCCCTTGTAGCGCTCTATGTCGACCTGGATGCGGAGGGGCATCTTCGCTTTGCCCTCGTAGAGCTTCCTGAAGGCTTCCTCTACCACCTCCACGGCTTCCTTCATCGGAAGAAGTCTCTCCACATCTAAGTCCGATAGGATTATCATGCCTTTCCCCTAAGATGCCTGCTGCTCACGCTATTTATCTCTTACGCAAAAAATGAGATAGGAGCTGGGGCCGAGAGCTCAGCCCATGACCTCCGATTTCGGCACGATCCAGGTGATCTCGCCTGTGAGGCAGGACCACTTAGCCACGATCTTCCACTCGTAGGTGTCGGGAGCAGTCTTGAAGAC
>CAZHBK010000271.1:0-1583 GCA_964530465.1 uncultured Nitrososphaeria archaeon
TCTTAATCTTTAAATCCTAATCATCCTCCTTTTTCTATCCTATCGGTAATTTCTCTTTCCCATTCTTCTATGGGTTTAAATACTCATTTAATCTCATTCTATGTGGTGGTTTCTATGGATGTTGAAGTCTATGATCCTAGTATTAATGTGGGTTTCATACATGAGTTATTAGATCCTGTATTAGAGCGTTTAAGAGTATTGATGGATAGGGTTAGGGAGTTTAATGATGGGCTTGAAGAGGGGGAGGCTAGCATTAAGATCGTTATTGATGGTGGCAGTCTTCATGGGTTTAACTGGGAGTATTTACTGGAGATTGCATCTGATTGTGTTAGAGTTTACAGGGTTGAATATTCAGATTGGGAGCTGGCGGAGGGAGTTAAAACATATATTCATATTGCATCAGTCTACCTCTAAGGTGGTTTTAATGAATGCTTGGGAAGCTTACGAGAAGTTAAGAAAGGAGGGTAAACTAATTGCTAGAGCTGAGGAAGGTATTGAGTGGGCTGAGCTGTATGCAGTACCAGACGACTGCTTTAATGTAATACCGTTGGTGGTGTTAGTCTTATATGTGGATGGAAGAATGGAGTTCTATACTAGGGAGAATATGCCCGTAGAGGAGCTATATAACTTCATATCCTCCTTCTTTCTCTATAATCCTAATAGGATAAATAAGGATGGATGGGATGGGTTAGATTACTATCTTCTTAATCTCTCTTAGGTGTTTTACCTGCTGGTTGTATATCCATCTACGTAGTTTGATTAGTAGGTGTCTCTCATAATCGTTTAATTCGTCTATCTCCATCCCTAGTGCTTTAGCATGTTTTGGAAAGTATTTCTTGAATAAGTGGAAGAGGATGTTATACCAGTATTTTGATGCTGGTATGACTGATAACGCGGTATATAGGTAGATGAAGGCATCGAATTCAGTTGATAACTTTTCTTTAACACATTTTAGTGATTGAGCCATTCTATATGCTCTAGCCTTAAGCTGTAAATCAACAGTTACCTCACTAATCCAGCCTGGATGGACTATCAATGGAGCATATAAACCGTATGCTAGAGCATCAGCAAATACATCCTTAGATCCATCCTCAAATCCAGATTCAGGATTAGAATCTGATTTAGATAGTTTTGGATATGATTTAGCTATTATCCATTTATCCAGTCTCGATATCATTTCTCCAATTATTAATGGTTTATCTGTGGATATGTGTTTAAAAAGGTATTGATTGAGATATTGTCGACGTGCGACATCTGGAATCCTTTATAAAGACTTTATTTTATGGTATGATTGCTAAGCGTGATGTTTTCGGCGAGTATGCTAGATTGAAACAGCTTTACTCCAATGTATTTATTGAGTTTTATGAGGATGATTGTGGATGTACTTTTATCATCTACTGTGATGTTAAACCTACAGATAATGTATATGTATTTAGGAGATTCAGTAGATTGATTGTTTTAATCGGTAAGACTACTCTAATACTTGAGGATATACTCCTCGGAGATACGGTATTCAACGGCTGTCCAAAATACAAGATAATAATACCCATAAGGAGAGATTTCGAAATTGAAGACTATAGAGT
>CAZHBK010000272.1:0-1581 GCA_964530465.1 uncultured Nitrososphaeria archaeon
CTCTCTATGAGTTCATGCAATAAGGCTAATCAATATGCTTGCATCTAAACGCCTTCTTTCAACACTCTCTATGAGTTCCGAGATTGTTTTCTCGTGCTTCTATAATATTATTTGTTGTGTTCTCTTATTTAAATTTTTGGTATGGGACAGATGGCGATCTGTTAAAGATTTATAAACCCCCTCAGTTATCGAGAATCCACATGTAAAAATCGATTATTTTAATGATTAAATTTTACATAAACATGTAATTACAATCATCAATACAATTTAAACACTTAAAATCATATAGTATAATGAGTTATTCAAATAATAAAATCCTATAATTTCCTTGAGTAATACCACATGTATGGTTAAATGCATTTTATTCTTATTCTATATGAATTTTTTATATATTTTTTGTGATTTTTATCTATCTGCGCACCATCCGCTCCAATGTTTCTTTAGGTCTTCTAGGCATATGAAGTATGATCCGCATTTTGGGCATTTTAGGAAGTATGCTACTCCGTCTGTGTATATTTCTACGTCTACTAGTCCTACTTTTATAGTGGTTACTTTTATCAGTCCTTCATCTTTCTTCTCCTCGAAGAAACCCATGTTATACACCTCCTCTAGCTAGATTTGAACTGCTTCAGATATAGCTTGTGTTACGATGCTATAATCTATTAGGTACATTCCTCTTTTGAAATCCCATTATTAGCGTTAAATATGTTCTTTAATAAAGATATCTCTCTAGGGGGAGGGGTTTGTGAAAGTATTATGTTAGCTATAGCTGTTTTCAAGGCTATAATCTATATCTATTTATGGGTATTCTAACATATTTTTAGTTAGAGTTATGATTGAGGTTGAGTTTAAGATTCCAGTTCGAGATTTAAGTTATGTTGAAGATAGATTGCGTTCTATAGGTGCTGTATATTTGAGGGGTGGTATTGAGGTAGACTACTACCTTAAGCATCCATGTAGGGATTTTAAATCTACTGATGAAGCATTGAGGGTTAGAGTTTCTGATGATAGAGCATCTATATGCTATAAAGGACCTAGGATATCACTAGAGTCTAAGACTAGGGTTGAGGTTGAGAGTGAGGTATCAGATTATAAATCAGTGCTTGAGTTATTTCGAATGCTTGGTTTTGGTGTTTTTGCAACTATTAGGAAGTATAGGAAGGTGTATAGGTATTCTAGATTTAAGATATCTCTAGATCATGTATATGGTTTGGGAGATTATATTGAAGTTGAAGAGTCTATTGAATCTACTGATTTAATCCCATATGCTGAGGAGCGTATTAAGAAGTTTATAGTTGATGTATTACAGCTATCTATAGATTACTCTATTAAGAAATCATATCTAGAGTTATATCTTGAGAAATATTTCAGTGAGTATGGCTTTTAATAAACTCCTCTATTCTATCAATAGCTTTATTGATTATATCTTCAGGTGGTAGTACTACTGCTCTGAAGTGGTTTCTTCCAGCAATTCCAAATCCAGATCCATGTACTACTAATACCCCCTTCTCAACAAGTAGTTTATACGTGAATTCTCTATCATCTTTAAATACATCAGCTTCTATCTTCGGGAATACGTAG
>CAZHBK010000273.1:0-1572 GCA_964530465.1 uncultured Nitrososphaeria archaeon
ATATGATCTCACATGTATCAATTGTTAAGGTCTCCGAGAATGGATATTATACGTTAGTTAGAGAGTCGGGATCCTACAGAGTGAAATTAATTACAAGAGATGGTGAGATCAAAACCATGGTTGACTCGAGGAATTTAGGTAGGGATGTAATTATCTCAAATATATACACTACTGTTAGGGGCGATAAGCTAGCATTTACATACTCTATCGGAGGCTCTGACGTAGGATTCTTAAGAGTTATAGATCCTATATCAGGTGAGATTATCGATGAGCTTAAGGGATGTATGTATAGTATTACATGGATTGATAGTAATAAATTTTACTATGTTGAATCATTTAGGAAGGGATATACACCTGATGGTGTTAAAGCACCAGCTTATAGAGTCTTCCTAAGAGACTCTGGCAGGAGTGAGATGGTATTTGGCGATGGACTACCTACAGCATATCATATATCATTATTCAGCTCTATAGATGGTAGTAAGGCATTATTAACAGTTGGATATGGATGGAGTTGGTGTGATGCATACGCTGGTGACATTAGAGATCCAAGTAGCTGGAGGAAGATATATGGAGAGAGTAGATATATCTCACAGCCAATCGATTACATTAATAATGCATATTATCTAGCAGTATACGATGATAAAAGAGGCTTTGGTAGGATCATTAAGATATATAATGAATCTATCCATGAAGTAATACCACCATGGAGCTATCCACTTAGATCAGCTATAATATCCTTTAATATGCTAATTCTACATTACCTGGTTAATGCATCATCAAAATTAAGGCTTTATAACTTGAATGGAGAGTATATTAGAGATATTGAATTTAAACCCACAGGTACATTATCGAGTTTTAGTAGGATTAAGGACGAGGCTGTATTTAGGTATGAATCATTCTATATTCCATTTAGACTCTACCGTCTCAAAGATGATAAGCTTGAAGTTATATCTGAAGAATCAATAGATATAGCAGGTCAGCTTGAGATTAAAGAGAACTGGGTTAAATCATATGATAATACACCAATACACATGTTTATAATTAAGAAGAGAGATGTAGGCTTTGATAGAATTCTAGCGTATGGATATGGTGGTTTCTCAATTGGTATAACCCCTAGATACTATCCATTTGTAATTCCATTTCTAGAGGATGACGGCGTTCTAGTAATAGCTAATATTAGAGGTGGTGATGAATATGGTGAGGAATGGCATAAAGCTGGAATGAGGGAGAATAAGCAGAATGTATTTGAGGATTTCAAAGCAGTATTAAGATATTTCAGAGCGATGAATGCTCGAATTGCTGCTATGGGTGCTAGTAATGGTGGTTTACTAATTGGAGCTGTATTAACTCAAAATCCCGAACTACTAGATTGTGCTATAATAGGCTATCCGGTATTAGACATGCTTAAATTCCATAAATTATATATTGGTAGGATGTGGGTTCCAGAATATGGAGATCCTGATAATCCTAAAGATAGAGAATTTCTATTGAAATACTCGCCTTATCACAATATCAAGCCGAGCGTTAAATATCCACCAACACTAGTATATACGGGCTTGCATGATGATAGAG
>CAZHBK010000274.1:0-1564 GCA_964530465.1 uncultured Nitrososphaeria archaeon
GGACCTCAGGGAGCGTTATGAACTCGCCTGCCCTGTAGATCAGGAAGGAAGACTCGCCATGCTCGTCTACCACATGCTCGAAACGCCCCTCATCAGACCAGCCACAGTGCATAAGCCTGATCTTATCTTCCTTCTCGATATCATCTGCATATCTAACCGCAAGCTGCGTGATGGCCGTAGTGAGGGCACTGCCTAGTTCCTTCTTAAGCTCTTCCGAGTTCAGCATGTCGCTTATGCTTTCAAACGACTCCCAACGGGTCAGCCTTTGGCCATCTAGCGTGAACACAGCTGTTTTCCACTTCTTCCTGCCCTTCTTAGCCACCAGACGCTTATCCTTTACCTCAACGATGTACTCAGCCTTCAATCCTTATCACCTCTTTGAACCTACGGCCCTTCAGGGGACAGGACTCAAAGGCTGAGGCATCGCAGAATACGGCTACACGGGGGTTAGAGCAGGAGAACACGTATCCGTGCTCCACAACGCTCTTTATGCACGCATCTACCTCCCTGTGGTTGAAGGGAGGCGTACATCGGTCTGCGTATGCATATAATATCTCACGAGCCTTGCTCACGCTTAGGCCTCTCAGGTTGATCAAGTACGCAGCCAGCCACAGGCATGTGTCATTCCTACGGCCCTCAGGCACGCCCTTCAAAGCCCTGATAACGCATGGAGGATTAGGGCCTCGATAGGCCCCTCTATACATTCTTGGGCTCTTAGCCCTCTTCAGGAGAGCCTGTAGCTCCTCTGGGCTTAGTCTTCTCTTAACACCAAGCTCCTCGGCACGTTTCCATATGCTATTCACGAGGTCCTTTACGATGGCTATCCCCGTGCCCGGCGGGCTTATGAAGCGATATCGACCCCCATCTGGGTGGATGCTCGGGGGTGCCACGACATAATTGCCATTCGATCTTATCTCTATACCTAGCTCGGGTATTCTGAAGCTCCTCACGGGCCTATCGCTACGTAGGTATACGTGCCTCTTACCGCTGCCCGTCTTGACCACTAACGTGCCAGTCTCTATCTTCCTTGGGTCAAAGAACCTTGGGTAGACACTCATATCGTCGAAATCTATGACCACTAGATTACCGCTCACACGCCCACATATTATAGCTATGTTGAGGTCATCCTGCCCACAGAACCACCCCCTGAGCTCCTCTTCTGTTGGAAGCCTGCTCTCGTAGCATCGCCAGGCATTTAATGCTGGCCTCTTGCTCCGGGCCTTGAGTGGTATGACGGCGAAGCCAAGCTCGAACCGGTAGAAGCGAGCCCACTCATAAATTGGGGCATTGACATCTGGGAAGCCTTGCATGGCTCCCTCGGTCTTCGCCATCTCCCTAAGAGCCCCCTCAGGGACTTTCATCTCCTGAAGGGTCCCTCTTTGGTGGGAGAACAACGAATTCCTTGGCTGTGCAGAAGACGCAGTGCTCAGACTTGAACCGAGCAGCTGCGGGGCCAAGGATAGATACCACGAATAGCTGCATTGGTAAGACCTCTAAGCTCACATGAATCTTGACCAGTCGTGAGCTCGATGAATGGATGTAGGCCGACGCATATCTCCCTAGC
>CAZHBK010000275.1:0-1564 GCA_964530465.1 uncultured Nitrososphaeria archaeon
AGCATAGATTATGTCTTAAACCATTAAGTAAAATTATTAATCTATTAATTACCTCCCTACCCAGAAGTCTTCTTCCAGCTCCATAGAGTGGTGTTTCCACATAAACTTCAGATCTAACTCCTGCCTCATCGATAATTAGTATTGCTTTAGCAGTTCTCATAGGAATTACTCCTATCAGCGTTGAATATGATCTCCATAATGACCTAGGTAATTCTCCACATGTGAAGAACTCATATTCATCTCTAGGTAGTAGAATGCCTCCGCTAAATCCAGTATCAATTATAAACTCGAATTCTCTAACTTCCCCCATGTAATTCATAAGCTTTAATTTTAACACTGGTAGTTCATTCCGGTAATTAAAGCATGTTATAGCTCTAAAGAGCCTCCCATCCATTCTCCAACACCAGGCTTCTCTCCAATCTTAACTACGATTGCATGTTTGGGCTTGATATCTCTAAGTACTCTTATAACTTCCTCACTAGACTCATATATGCCTAATAGTTTTCCATTAGAGATAACAGCATACTTTCCACGGTAATTCCTCTCCAACTCCATCTTTATAGATTCATAAACCCTATTATTCACAATAGCCTCACTCTCAAGAATACCCTCAGATCTAACATGTTGAAGCCATAAGGAGAGAGCTTGAGTTAACGCCTCAGCCAATGTCAATCCCCTCCTAACAGCCTCAGCTTTAAACTCTCGAACTAACTTCTCATCAATCTTCTTAACAACTAATGTCAAATAATTCACCTAGGAAAACTAATTAACCTAGGTTAGATAAGTAAAAGTATATACCTAAAACAAGCTATGCTGAAATTAAATACAATACTGTGGGGTAGGGAATGTAGTAGAATAGACCTTGATTTACTCTATTGAGGTATATTAAGTTGAATGAGTTTGCCCTATCTCAGCTATAAAATATGTTATATACGCAGGGAGGAGTAGAGATACTAGTAGGTAAAGGAGTGCGTCTTTAAGAGTTAATACAGCTAGTATAATTATAGCCGTACATCCAATACCTAATGCCATACTAACGCATATCTTGAAACTCCTGGAAGGGCTTTTAACATACCTTATGAGTAGTGCGATCTTATTCAATCCAAGCCTATTACAGATCTTATAGAAGCGGCAGTAGGTATATACCTCGATATCCGGCTCTCCATACACCTTCCTAACATAAATTAGAATAGTTAATGCGGCTCCAAGGGTATAAGCGTAAAGTATGAGTATAAATGTCGAGACCTAGCTATTAAACCCTCCCCTTAACTCCATTAAATCAAAATATATTCTTATCGTATAGTGTGGATGTAGATACGTATAAGATTTAGCTAGTATAGTATCCTCTCTATTTATAGTACTCTCACATACATGCTTTAAACTATTCATAATCTCTATTAATCCTTGATTATAACTTAATGCTGTAAGTTTGAATTCTTCTTGGTTAGAGGGGTTCATATTGGGATATGTAAAGGTTAAGGCTAAGGTTTGGAATATTGAAGATCCATCCATTAGTAGGGTTTTAGAACTTCTAGCTGATACTGGGGCTGTATATACAGTATTA
>CAZHBK010000276.1:0-1560 GCA_964530465.1 uncultured Nitrososphaeria archaeon
CTATCTATTATGTTCCATTCTACATTCTCTAGGTTATCTCTATCTGTATGATATATTTCAGCTATATAATTAAATGAAGTAAAGGTTATTGCGGGTATATTTGCAAAGTAGCTAAAACTAAAGGAGTCGAAGTAGGGAGAGTCATATAATATTAAATTGTCCACATACCTCCCTGCCATCTTTTCCACTAATGATGTTAATATTGGAGATGAAATATAGACATCTAATTTTGACCTCCCAAGGGCATCTACATTTAATATTAATATAATGTTATCAATTTCTCCTTTATTTCTTAGATGTTCTACGTATTTTCTTGAACCATAAATCCAGTACCATCCAGCATAATTAGGTGCACCAGATTCTTCTGCAGTAAATGAAACCATTCTTAACGTATTCTTAATTTTTAAATTCGCTAGTTTTCTCTTTAAGTCTTTAATTAGTGATATCAACAATGCTATACCTAGCACATTATCTATGATGCCACTAAACCAGTGATCATGATGCGCGGTTACTAGTATTTGGTGTTCTCTTCCATGTAATACGTATGCTTCTAAGTTATATCCCATAGCATCATGTTCTACATGACATTTTACATTCATTCTAGCTGCATTTAATCCATTATTTATTAGTTTAAGAAGTTTTAATCCATCCTCTCTTTTCAGGTGTATTGCTGGAATAGGAGGTGGTGTTGAGGGACCGAATCTATACTCATATTCTCCTTTAATCACTATTTTTCTTCTAACTGAAGGATATTTATCAAATACTATGAATCCTAAAGCTCCATAATCCAATGCTTCAAGATATTGCGATTCTATTTCGTCTACATCATCAAAAGACTCATATAATAATATTTTTCCTTCTACATCTCTTTTGGATAATCCCCTCTCCTCTATACCATTACCCACAAATACTATTTTGCCATCAACGTCACCTGACGGAGAATAAGGTAATGGAGTAGCTTTTAATATTATATCACCTATGTGAACTTCAGCGCGCTCTCCATGCCAGCTCATAACATTTATGGGATGTAGCTTAAGCTCTTCAACATGATCCTCTAAGAACTCGCGAAGCATATCAATTACTTTTCTTTCATTCCTACTACCAGTTACGACTTCGCCTATACCTGATATTTGCACACATATGCGTCTTATTACCTCTATATCACTTTTCAAATAGGATCACTCCGGAGTTTATTAAATTCATTAACTTTTTAAATAGTATCTGAGCAGTATACTTAGTGATGATGAATGGTATTACCGTTGACTAGATGATAGAGCTCCCATACTGAATTCACAAAAATATGGAATAGTTTCGGGATACTCTCGCTTATAAGGAAGGGCCTTGCCTGTAGGGGGAGTGTGGAAGTTAAAGAATATATGGTGCTAACTCTAGACTTACATGTATTTGGTAAAAATCTTAGGAGAAGATATAGGCGATGGATAAAAGTAAAAGACATAGCGAGAGAATTAGGAATATCACCTAAATCAGCCGGTAAACTCCTAGCCGCATTAGAGAGATTAGGATATGTATCTCGTCGCACAAACATGGTATATGAGATCA
>CAZHBK010000277.1:0-1554 GCA_964530465.1 uncultured Nitrososphaeria archaeon
ATCAAAACCAGAACTTGTTTGTAGTTTTGCCAAAGATCCGTCGATACCCTAAGTGAAATGCTACATCAGGCGATGTACTGTAGCCAGTAGAGGTAGCGGGGGTCGCCAACTACGACGGAGCCTGGAGGAATGATGGCTCCAATAGCCTCAAGCTCGCTGTATTCATCTTCTGAGATCGTGGGTCCCGTAATTATGGGGCCGAAGGACCTTGATACGTAGACGGCTTGCAGCACTAGTAGAGATAAGTACAGGAGAAACAGGATGTAGATGCAGGTCATGCGCCCGCTCGGAGGCATCGCCCGGATTTTCGAGGCGATACAGCCCATAATTAGCGACATCGGGATAAAATCCATGAGGAGGACAGAGCCACTCCGCCAGGATGAGCGGCAGCGAGAGCAGCGTTCCAGCAATCGTGACCGAGGCGACCGCCAGAAGGGCTTCCCTCCCTCCGCCTAGCCACTCATGAAGCGATAAGATGTATCCAGCTCCAAGGATCGGGGCTATGAACATTACACCGTAGGAGAAGACGAAGTGAAACATTGGATCAGAGAGGAATCGAAGTAAGGTGCCATCTCCCGCTCCCGCGAAGAGATCCCTTAGGAAGGAGAGACCCTTAGAGAAATGTAAGCTTGCCAGCAGAGAGGAAGAGATTAAAAAAGCTGCACAGCTGAGAATCAGGACAGCTAGCAGTAGAGCCCCTACACTCCTCGCTACCCTCCTCCAGTTGAAGCCTATGAGCAGCGCTACCACCAAGTACAGTATCGTGAGGAGCAGTGCAACCCCGAAAGCCAGCACGTGAGACGCGGCAGTCAGGGCTAGGGACGCGGCAGCGAGAGGTAGGTTCTTCCTATCTGCGTCCTCAACGGCTAGGGAGTGAAAATAGTATACGAAGTAAAGCAGGAAGAACATCCGACAGCATTTAGTACAAAGGACAGCGGCGGATCTCCGTACTCGAGACGCCCCGCTTCGAGGAGGCTTCGAACCTGAACCAAGTAGTATGGGCCGTCAATTCCGTACATTAAGGGGTGCCGAGTTAAGATCTCGAGGTAGAAGGCGAAGCCTATAGCCCAGATCAGGGCAACCACCAGTCTACTACTCCCAAAACGCGAGAAGGCCGGGCTCAGGAACTCTAGGTAGCGCCTGCCCACTTCGATCCCCCCTAACACAGCTAGAGAATATTACGCAAAAATAAAGCTACACTTCGAAGTAGAAAGGCTATGAGCAAGGCACTCTAGGAATCCAGGGAAGCTAGGCAAATACTTATCTTCTTTCACACGCGCTCTTCAAAAAGTCTATCAGCATGTAGGCCAATAACCTTCCCAATCCCCTTAATGCGCTACTCAAAAGTCCCGTACACCGTTCCTCCTTATCTCGAGTCCCTATCCCTGCTGAAATAGTTTTTACGCTACCTAACTAATTTGCCTTCTCTCTCGGCCCTGTAGTACTCCATTATCGCTTTCCGCGGGTTCTCTGCGTGCACTATCTTTACGCCCTGCGTTCCCCTCCTACCTTCTCCCCTGAAGTCCACCATGTACTCTATGACAGCCGTCATGG
>CAZHBK010000278.1:0-1549 GCA_964530465.1 uncultured Nitrososphaeria archaeon
GTATTATAACCTTAAGTATAGCGTGGTACGTGAGATATTACTGTAAAAACGATATACCTGGTTTCTATAATTAAATATTTTTAACATATGCTCAAAAATAATATAGGTTAGACTGCATGAATCTAATTTCAAGTGCTTATACTCTAAAGACTATGGTGATATTATTTGATCGATGTTAATATTAAAGCCCCGGATTTTGCATTAGATATAGATAGGGTGGGTATATCAGAGATATATCTACCAGTACTTTATGTTAATATCGGATCTAAGAAGGTTTCAATTTTAGCTAAGGCGAGTGCTTATATCGACCTACCAGCTAGATATAAAGGAATTCATGCATCGAGGAATTATGAATCTATAATAGATGTATTTATGAGCTATATCAATAGTAATACCGCTATGAAGATTGAAGAATACTGTTCAAATGTAGCTATTGAATTACTACGAAGGCATTCATATGCCTCTAAATCATTAGTATACGTTGATTCAATAATTATATATCCTGATAGAACACCATTGGGAAGGTTAAGTTATGAGAGAGCTCATATTCTAGCTAAAGCATTTGGGTATAGATATGATAATGCTATAATGGTTAAGAAGTATATAGGGGTTAAAGTATATGGTATTACAGCATGCCCCTGCGCACAGAGGGTTATCGAGGAAATATTAGTTCAGGAAGCTAAATCAAGTACGTATTATAAGCCTACGCACATGCAGAGAGCATTCGCTCGAGTATATATTCAAGTTCCAGATAGTTTCGATATAGATGCATTTGAATTAATAAAGTTAGTTAGAGATTCAATGAGCTCTCCTACGTATGAATTGATGAAGAGGGATGATGAAGCTAGAGTAATATTAAATGCATTAGATAATCCTAAATTTGTAGAAGATGTTGCAAGAGATATCGCTAGAAGGATAATTAACAGGTATTTTAATCTTCCAGATGATACATCTATAAATATTTATGTTAAAAGCTTTGAGAGTATACATCAGCATAATCTTATTGCATCAATAAATACAACTATTGGATTACTAAGGAGGATATATGAAGCATTAAAGACATAAACAATGATAAATTGGTCTCTGCCAGAATTAAATAATGAAAGCGAATTAGTTGAATATATTACTCGTTCAGCTACTCTAGCATTATTACTTGAAGTTTCAGCATCGCCGAAACCAGGTAATGTACATAGATATAGGGATTTTAAAGATACTAGATATGAACATTTCCTAACCAGTGCAGTTGTATTAAGTAAGTATATTAGACTTGCTGCACTCAGAGGAGTTGAAGTAGCTTGTAATGAATCTAGGTATCAAGATATTCTAATTGGAAGTTTAATTAAGAACTCTATTGAAGATATTAAGAGATGGCATAAAGGTGGGAATACTCATTTCGGAACAATGATATTATTCTATCCATTAACTGCAGCATTAGCAATAGCATATATCAAAAATGGTTCTTGGACTAAGGATAATATAAGATCTGAATTCGAGAAAGTTGTTAAAGCTACTACTGTTAAAGATTCAATTGAATTCTATAATGCATTAT
>CAZHBK010000279.1:0-1527 GCA_964530465.1 uncultured Nitrososphaeria archaeon
CTCTCCATTCTTTTTATCTATCTTTTTATAAATAATATCTATGCGTATTACGTTGTATAATTAATTCAATAATTAATTTAATTACATTATCAAGAAATATAATCTCTTTAGTGCTGAATATTTCATTACAAGTAAATATAATCGCTAATTTATTGGTAGATATTAGATGATTGCTGTTAGGATTGAGATTAAGAGGATTGATTCAGATAAATCAATTAAGACTACTGGATTACTCGATACTGGATTTGCATCTACCGATCCCATGCTTCCAGAGATCTATATCCCAGCTAGACTAGCTGAGAAGATGGGATTTAAGCTAAATAGGGGGTTGCATATTAAATCTACCATATCGATATATGAAATAGATTTAAATATACTTGGAGATGTTGCTGTAAGGCTATGTGTTAATGATAGAGATACGCCGTGGGTTAAGGCAGTTGCAGTTACAACACCTATTGGAGTTCCATATGTAGTGTTAAGTAGTGAGTTAATTGAAGATTTAAATATTGCTATCATTAGCTTAAGGGGATTGGGTGTTTGGAGTTTTAAAGATGAGATAGGTAAGTTTAGAAGTGGAGAACCGATAGAGTGCTGGTAGTTAACTTTAACCATTAGTTCAATACTACTTTAATAACATTTAGTCATTACTAAACTAAGATATCTACTCTATAGTAGTATCGAATTTATACACTAATTCCATTCATATTAACATCTTCTGCTAGTATTTAAAGACTACCTTAGATTAGCATTTAAAGGTATTCCTAGTAGTGATTTAATATATGCATAGGTATATCTATATCGTAGGACATACATGAAGATATATTTATAGCAGAGATTAAAGCTGAAGTTAGAGGTTAATCTGAATGGAGATATTTAATGGAATGCTCCTAACGGATACTAATACTTTATTGGTGATTCTAAAAGCTTCAAGTAAAATATAATAAATATATTTACCTATAATAAATATATTTACCACGAAATTTAACTCGAGAAAATGGTAAGTTTGAATATATTAAGAGAGTCTATAGCTAGTATGTTGGATAATGTTTAACGGGTCTGATGAATACTTCTATATAACTGGAGGGAAATAGGAAGTAAAAGAGTGGTAGGTAATCTTGATAGAGTTATTACTGAAATTGATAGAAGGAGCAGCAAGCTTCTATAAATTATTTCAATCAGTGGTAAGGATGAAAACCATGGAGTGTATTCTATAGAGCACTTAATAATTATCTTTTAATGTAAGTTTAAGAATAATGTTTCTAGATGTAAGTATATGTCTTACTACTCCATATTCTAAGCGCTTAATGTGATTAGGAGAGTTTACTACTAAGGTATGATACTCACCTCTTTCTCTAATAACATCATAATTATGTTGCTTGAGTATTGAAAGTATAGTTTTATAATTCTCTTTACTAATTGTAAATCCCAAGTAATCACTTAGATCCCTTACTATACCGATAACTAATGCCTCAATACCATATTCAATCTCCTTAATAAGTACTTCCTCACTATCTATACCCCAAAGAG
>CAZHBK010000280.1:0-1513 GCA_964530465.1 uncultured Nitrososphaeria archaeon
GCTATCTAAAGCTGTTGAATGGCTTGAGAATATGAAGTTAATATAAATGAATTCTGTTAAGTAGATAATTTAAAGTATATGTAAATTGTTAAATCTAATAAATTAGAATAGTTATTCTATGTGGATCGATATCAATTTGAAGGATAAATGGTATTATCTACTACATCCAAGGCCAGTAGTTGTTGTATCTGTAGCATTTAATGGTAAGGAAACTGCTATGGCTGCATCATGGTGTATGCCTGTATCTAAGTCGCCACCATTGCTAGCTGTATCTATAGCACCATCAAGATATACGTATGAATTGATTAAAGGGAGTAAGGAGTTCATCGTAAATGTTTTAGAATATAGATATTTTAAAGAAGTAAGCTATTTAGGTACTGTAAGTGGTAGGGATATACCTGATAAGATTGATAGATCTGGATTATCTAAGGAGTATGGTAGGATTGTTAAAGCACCTGTATTTAAAGAAGCCGTTGGAGTATTAGAATGTAAGTTATATAAGGATGTTGAAGCCGGGGATCATAATGTAATTATCGGTGAGGTTTTAAAGGCGTATGCTAAAGAATCACTTAAGGCAGAACCAGATATAAAGAAGTATAAGGTGATGCTTCAGATAGCAGGATTGAAGTATACTACCTCACTTGATACTTATGAAGTTGCAGAGGTATAAAATCTATAGTATTGATTTTAAGACTGAGCCAATTTTAAAACCGTAATCAGTAGGTATTACTCTATCCCCTCTTATATATATCAATCCCGCAATCCTCATCCTCTCAATTAACTCAGTTGGTAATTTAGTCTCCGGTATCTTAAATTCATGACCCGACGTGAGTATGTTTATAATCTTAGTTAGTATGTCTTCCGGATATGGTATTATAGGTATTGGAATAACGGTATAGTTTGGATGGCCGGGATACATTACCTCATCGAATATATCTCTGTGATTAAGATAGTACTTCAACTTCTCATCAATACTATATAGCTTATCCATATGCTCTTTAATATACATTAATTTCTCATCAGAAAGTTTGACACCTCTAGTGATAACATGATATACCCCACTAACAGCTAATAATTCTGCAATTATAGATGCAACAATACCCATCTCCTTCCTACCACCAGCAATATTAATATAAATTTGGGTATAGCCCTCCCTCCTAAGAGATACAATTAAATCGATTAACAGCTTCATGAAATCGAGTACTCTATCGAAACTATCTATATCCTTATAACTCATCCTCTTAATATCAACGTCGACCCCTCTATACCTTGATAATATCGCATATTTAGCTAGTATAGATCCCTTAATAACTTCTTCATCAGAAGTAGCTATAATAACACACTTACCAACTTTAAAACCGTTATGCTCCATCCAATCAACAAAAATACTTACAACTGGTGGCGATAATCCAATTGTAGATATTACAGCAACTCTATCCATATGATAAAATAATTAGCTTGATATCTAAATTAAGATTAAGATATGTCTAGAGGATAATTTTAAGTATTAATA